>JAIOPF010000235.1 GCA_021414045.1 Deltaproteobacteria bacterium
TCTTATAGAGCATTTAATGCTCCCTAAAAACGCTATGAATAGAAACGAACAAATTATCGAATTTAGAAATTTTCTTAATAAAGAAATTGCTGCCGCCTTAGCTGAATTGTTAAATATTCAAACCGATCAGAACAGAAAACATCTTCAAAAATTAGTATATGCGAATCTAGTAGATAGATTTGATTATTTTTTAGACAAGTTTTTACTTTCGTCATCAGATAATCCCATTTTAAAAGATATGTTCCTAAAAACTAAAGAGGCAGACAAGGTTACCGAGCGCAAATTTTACGAAGTAATATTATCTGAAAAAGAAACAATACTAGCAGGTCTTGAGGAAGATTTTAAAACATTTATCCGTTCTGAAAAATTGAAAGAAAGACATGCGCGGAAGTTAGAAATTATCTTAGAATCTTTTGGTATGCCCAAGAAAACCTACCTCGATTCCAGGGTCAACTCCAGCACTGGAGAGATTTTATCAAAAAGGAAAAAACACAAAAGCATTCCACAATCACTAAAAGGGTACGTTGATTGGCTGTATTGCCGAAGAAATGCTTTAGTACATGGAGGCAATACTCGTGAGCTTACTCCAACCGACCTGAAAACTCTTAATTCTGAATATAAAGTCGATTGCGCGAAGTCGATTAATATAACTATGGGATCTATAAAAACTGCCAAAAAGTTTTATTTAGGCCTAGTCGCTCAAATTGAAAAGTTTGCCTAAATTTTTTCTCTCTTACTTTGCTTTCTCAGCCCAATTCTTGGGTAGAGCACCTCAAAAAAATAAGCAATTTGCACTTTCCTGCTGAACCTTCCCCAATTCCACACTGATTCCACAACTGAGACGATATCGACCCAATAATGACCTCACAGTGTCCCTAGCCCAACGCCAGAAACACCACGAAAATCCTATGTAATTTAAGGTCTTAATCGATTTTAAGAGGAATCGAGAAAATCACCCGATCAACTTTGGGAGCAGAAGGTCGCCGGTTCGAGTCCGGCCGCCCCGAATATATAAATCTTAAAACAAGGACTTAGAAAACACACTCTAAGTCCTTTTTTTGGAAAAATGGTGTTCGAAGATTCCAACAGGCAAACAGGCTTGCAAAACATTACACCTTATGGTGTAATGTTGTTATGGATCAATTAACGGACGTTTTGACGGCCATTTCTCACCCCACTCGGCGAGCGATTATCGGCCAGCTGGCAAAGGGACCCGCGCGGTTTCTGGATATCGCAAAACCCTTCGACACCGCTTTAAACTCGGTGACGAAGCATCTGAAGCTCCTCGAAAGAGCCGGTCTCATTGAACGCAAAAAACAAGGGCGCGAAGTCTTGATTTCCTTTCGCGGCGAATCGCTTCGCGAAGTGGCGGCATGGGTTCATGAGCTCGAGCAGTTCTGGAACGAACGCCTCGACCATTTTGAAGATTATTTTAAGGAAAAAAGGAAGAAGGAGAAAAAACGATGAATACCCCAACGAAGAACTTAGAGTTCAAGTTTGAACGCACCATACCGGCCTCCAGGGACGAGGTTTACGATGCGTGGCTGAATCCCAAGATCCCCGGCAATCCATGGAATGCCGCCGAAAAGTTTGTCTTAGATCCGAAAGTAGATGGTCTCTTCTACTGGACCCTCAAGGGAACGGCGCATTACGGCCGATTCACGGAGATCGAGCGGCCGGGCCGAATTCAGCATACCTGGATGTCGCCAAACACCTTGGGACAAGAATCGAAAGTTACCCTGACCTTTAAGCAACAGGGAGAAGACACGCTCATGACTCTCGTGCACTCCGACCTTCCAGATCACGAGCTGGCCAAGGCGCATGAGAAGGGTTGGAACTACTTTGTGGGAATTTTTTGCGAGCAATTCGGCAATGGCTCACGCAAGGAATTTCGTTGGGAAGACGCTCACCCGTGCGGAAAAGAATGATTCCGTTTGACCCGACTCAACCTCATCCGGCCATGAGCTTGGCCAGCGCCGGCCTCTGATTGCAACGCTTCAGCCATTCCGTCACGTGGGAGAAAGCCTTCAAATCGAATTGCATCATGCCAAGCCAGCTGAGGAAACCATGGAGGTGGGTATCCGCGAGGCTATACTCGCCGAGCAAGAAAGATTTATTTACCAAGGCATCGTCAAGAATCTTCAGGCGAGCGGCGATATCCGTCTTCGCCTTGGCCGCCGTTTGGTCCGCCCCTTCTGCATCAGGCGCGAAGGAGTAAGCCAGGCGGCTGGCGGCTTCGCCGAGCGTTACATTTCCCCAGACGATCCACTTCATCGCTTCGCCGCGCTTCGGACCCGAAGCCGGATAAAGCTTGGCATCGACTCCGAAGACTTCTCCTAGGTACATCGTAATGGCCGCTGATTCCCAGATCGCCGTCCCTTCGTGCACAATCGCCGGAACCTTTCCATTGGGATTGATCTTAAGAAAATCCGGCTTGTGGGCATCGCCCGCTTTAAGGTCGAGCTTCACCCGCTCGCAAGGGACTCCGAGTTCGGCCAGTACGGCTTTGGCTGAATCGGAAAATCAACGCAATCCGAGACCTTTTCGCAAGAAAGGAAATTGGCGATTAATTTGATACGGAGTTAGGCAGGCCCCCAATCCCGAGGATCCCGATTATCATCCGGACCCCCACATAATTTTTAATTCTATCGCTTGGTCCCAACCTCCCAATGAGGTATTTTCCCGCCATCCAATTATTTTCGAGGGAGGGTTCAATTATGGGCATGTTGAAAAAACAAACTTTGGGAGTGCTGTTTCAAACCATGTTTGCGATGGCTCTCCTGATATCCTTGTCTTTGTTTGCCGCTTGTTCCAGCTCCGGTTCCAATGATTCTTCGGGAGGTCTGGGGGCTGGGAATCCAGGCGGCGGAAATGGAATCAGCCTAACTCTCGTCAACAATTGCAGCGGGGTGCCCCTGAATGTCTTGGTGAATGCCAATGGCGTTTGGACCAGCGGAGGATCCACCAAGTGCGCCGCCGGCCAAACTTGCGCGGTGACGCCGGGGACCTATCCCTTGGACCTCGGTTCGCAGGGGCTGGATTTTTATGTCGGCAGTTCCCCCGATAATGCCACGAAGGCCGAAGTGACCTACCTGGATGTGCTGACCTACGATATCAGCACGATTTCGACTTCCGGTTGCCCGGAAGGCTGCGGCTCGGCAAGTTGTTGCCAGAACGGCTTCAACCAAAGCCTTCAAATCACGACGGATCCAAGCTGTCGTTGCCTGGATTGCACGAGCGTGACCTGTCCCGACGCTTACCACTGGCCCCACGACGACACGAAACAAGTTCGCTGCGACCCCACCAATCCCATCACCAGCATGACGATTGAATTTTGCCCGGCTTCCGCTTGTCCCTCCACCGGCTTTGGCGACTGCACGCCCGCCCAGCAGAGTATCTGCGCCAATCCTAGTGACCAACCCTGCACCGGAAACAAGGCCATCTGTTGCCCCGAGTCCTCGTTCGGCGCGAGTCACGCCTGTTATTGCGAGACCGCCGAAGCCTTCTGCGCGACCGCACCCGATGCCGGAAGCGGATGCGGCTCCGATGCAAGTAACTATTGTTACGTGCAGTATCAGCAATAGAATCTCGTCTCCCAGGAGGAATCCATGAAACGACGTTCGCTAGGAATATTCATTTTCTGTTTGGGCTTGGCGTTTTTCAACGGGGCCTGCGGTTCGGAAGACACGGCCGCGCCGCCCCCAACCGGATTGGGCGGGGCTCAGGACGTTCCAACGAGCATCTTCATCGATAATCAAATCGTCGCCAGCAGCGCTCCGGCTTGCATCTTCGCCGACCCGCAGAAATTGATCTCAAAGAGACTTATGTTATCGCCGATATCTCCGCGGCCATGGAGGGTGGCGATTGCGTCGTGACGATCAAGCCCAATCAATATACGGGATGCACCACTCCCTCCTGCTGTGACTATTCGGGACCGGGGCAATGCGCGGAAGGCACCCAAGGGACTTATGCGACGGGATGCGCGGCTCCTCCGCCCTAGGACCGCTTGCGGGACATACAAAATAACTTCACTTTCCCGGCTAAACTCGGCAGAATCCGGAAATGAAAATATCCTCCTCTTTACGAATTAGCGCCTTTTGTTTGTTGTTCAGCCTAGGCATCCCCGGGATGGTCTCGGCAGCCGCCTCCTCCGAGGTCGTCGGAAAATTCGGCTTCGATTGGCTGCATCCCGAGAAAGCAAAGTGCCAGGCGATCACGGCAAATACCGTGGCCGGAGCCAAGGATTGCAAACACCATAAAGAGGGCGACACAGCCTCCTTTACCGGGAAAGCGGATTATTATTCGTGCAAGGTCAGTTCCAAGGTCGAATACATGATCTATGACACCCAGGCACGCTGCAAGGATGAGCTGGAGACCATGCAGTCCAATGCTCCCTGAGCTTGCCCCTCGCGCTCCCATCAATCTCTCCCGCGTCCGTTGGTCCAGGCCGGAAGGCAACCTGGAATGCGCCGCCGGAATGGACCCATAGGATCGATTGAAATGGTTTCGATGCGAAGACGAAGATTCGAAATAGGATCTGCCAATGAAATCAGCCGACCCAATTTCGAACCTCCGTCTCACTTACTGTTGCCGGTCAACGAGACCTCGCATACCGACGGCGAATCAATACGATTCCAAGAAAAGTCGCGCCCAACGGTATCATAAAACCGATAGGCTCATCGCCCTTGCCGAGGGTGCATCCTGACCAATCTCCGCAGTTTCCCGGCGCATTTCCAGAATTGTTGTTAAATCCCGAACCTTCAAGGCAGGGGCCTCCCGCGGGCGGCGGCGGAGGCGTGGGCAAGACGCAACTGTCGTTCAAGGTGCCGACGCAGACGCCTTGAGTGCAAGTGTCTTCCGAGGTGCAGCTGTTCGAGTCTTCGCAAGATTGGGCGACATTGTCGAAATGCACGCATCCCGTTTGTGGGTCGCATCTGTCGTCAGTGCAGATATTCAAGTCGTCGCAGACGATAGGATTATTGCTCTGTTCACAAACACCGGCACTGGAACAGATATTGGTGATGTTACAGGCATCGGCGGCTCCGCAAATAGTTCCGCTGAGGCTGAGGCAGTCGTTCGCCACTTCATTGCAAATGTCGTTACAGGCTTGTCCGTCGGAACAGGGATCGCCTAGGTGCTGACAGATTCCCCCGCTGCAAGCGTCGGCCCCATTACAGAAAAGGCCGTCGTCGCAGGAGTTGGTATTGTTGGTGACCACACAGGCAGAATTAAGGCAGGTATTGTCCGTGCAGGGATTATTGTCTTCGCAGTCCGAAGGTACGACGCACTGACAACTGGAGGTATCGTGCACGCATTGGCCGTCGAGACATGAATCAACCGTGCAAACCTGGCCATCGCCGCAGTCCAGCGTTCCGCTACACACTCCTCCGGAACAAGTATCGGGTGTCGTGCAGGCATTTCCGTCGTCGCAGAGCTCTCCGTCGACATCGCATTCGCATACCGATTTGTTAACGGCGTTTGTATCCATGGTGACCGCACCGTTTAACGCCAGCGTTCTTCCGTCGACCGAAGCACCGGTATTGAGGGTGACGCTCGTTAGCGCGATAATGTTCCCTATGAACGCGGCGCCGGAACCCACGGTCGCGGAGCTCCCAACTTGCCAAAAGGAGTTGCACTTTTTGGCGCTATTCGTAAGCACGACAGACGAGCCGCTCGCCGTCGTCAGGGTGCTCGCTATTTTAAATACCCAGACCGCATTGGGATTTCCCAGACCGTCGAGGGTAAGGATTCCCGTAATTCCAACCGAAGTTGCAAAACAATAAACCCCCGGCACAAGCGTCATTCCCCCAATATCCGTCGGGACACCGAAGGTGGTAGTGCACGCCTGAGCAGCTAGAGCGTTATAGGCAATAGCGGCATCGGCCTGAGCCTGAAGCGCCACGGAATCCGCCGCGTGCTGGGTCCCGACCAAAGTCCCAGGAGGAAACCCTG
>JAIOPF010000236.1 GCA_021414045.1 Deltaproteobacteria bacterium
CTTTCGTCCCTTGTATTTCAAGCCGGGATTTCAAAAATACGCGGGGCAATTTTGCGGCGGAGCCCAACTGCACGTCACCCGCCGCCGAACCTTCAAGTCGCTCTTGACCGGCGTCGCCGTCCTCAAGGCCGTGCAGGACCTCTATCCCAAGGATTTTCAGTACCGACATCGGGCCTATG
This sequence comes from Deltaproteobacteria bacterium, assembly GCA_021414045.1. GTDB lineage: Bacteria > UBA10199 > UBA10199 > DSSB01 > DSSB01 > DSSB01. Next base: position 180 of record JAIOPF010000236.1, read on the forward strand.
AATTCGTTGACAAGATTCCGGCGGTGGATCTCTTGGCCGGCAACGCGAAATTACGGGAGCAAATCACGGCGGGAGTTTCGCTCAAGGAAATCGAAGGATCTTGGGAAGAGGAACGGAAGAGCTTCGTGGAAAAACGGAAAAAATACCTGCTTTATACTTAAGCGATATCCGAAAATTCTCAATGCGCGGAGCGGCAGATCTCGCAGGGACAGATCTGGCGGAGGAATTCGTAAGCGTAGATACCGGTCTCATGCCGGTCGGTGAAGGTAAACTGCAGGGCATACCAACCCATGGGCTGAGCCTTCAAGATATCGATTTTCTGTCCCAAGAGAGATGAGAGAGGCAAAAGGCCGGTGGCAACCCGTTCGGGGATTTCTTTGCAGACGGCGCAAGGGCAGGCGCGGCGCAAGAGCTCCGCTGGATAAACGCTGCGGTGCCCGTCTTGCCAGTCGATTTGGATGCCAGCATCGACTCGATTGATCGCTTGAGGTTGCATCGTTTCGCTCTATCTTGGGAAAACCTCCTTGTCAAAGGCTCCTCTCAATTTAAGTCCGACGACGTAAAAAAGCTAGGCCACTCAAGGTTCGAACGTTAGAATCATTTCCACTCGCGATGAAAGCCACCGAATACATCGTCCAAGCCCTCGTCCAAGAAAAGCTTGATCACGTCTTCATGGTGCCTGGCGGACTTATCGATAACTTTTATCCCGCCCTTTGCAACACCGCGGGCATCAGGCCCATCGTCGCCGCTCACGAAGGCGGCGCCGCCTATATGGCGGACGGGTACGCCAGGGCCAGCGGACGCTTCGGCGCTTGTTTCGTCATCGGAGGACCGGGAGTCACCAATACCGTGACGGCGCTCTCCGCTGCCTTGACCGACCAATCACCAGTTTTTTTGCTCAGCGGCGAAGTCCCCACCGATTGGGAAGGTCGAGGCGGGTTCCAGGACGCCAGCGCGGCGGGGCTCAACGACATCGAAATCTTGCGACCCGTCACCTCCTACAGCTACGAAGTCGAAAGCTGCCACCTTCTGCACTTCCACCTACGCGCGGCCCTCCGGCAAATGATGAGCTTGCGTCGAGGTCCGGTGCACTTGAGCCTGGCGGAGAATCTCCAAACGCAGGAAATCACCGTCCCGTACGAACCTTTGCCCGAGAACGCGTACTCGCCGAGGTTGCTGGATGAACCCGCCCTGCTGCGATTCGCCGACACTCTGATTTCGGGCCAAGAAACTGGAGCAGAGCCGCGACGCATCGTGATCCTCGCCGGCAACGGCGCGCATAGTTCGGGAGCCGCCGCCGCACTGCTCGCTTTCGCGGAGCGCTTCGAAATCCCCGTCGCCACCACGCTCCGCGCCAAGGGAGTCTTTCCAGAAGACCATCGTCTTTCCTTGGGTGTCTTCGGCTATTCCGGCACTCGGCCCGCCTGCGAGACCATTCTTTCGGACGAGGTGGAAGTCCTGATCGTCCTGGGCTCCGGCCTTAACCAACGAGATACCCTATTTTGGGAAAAGCGTTTTCGACCCAAGCGGGTTCTGGCCCAGGTCGATCTGGATCCCAGCGTGATCGGAAAAAATTACGCCGTCGATGCCGCTATCACGGGCGACTGTTTTAGTTTTCTCAAAAAACTCTCCGGGCTTCCCGGGCCCTATGCGGAAATCCTTTCCCGAGGAAAGACCGAGCGAAGTGAGTGGCTGAGCCAGATCCTGTCGCGAGGTCCCCGCCTTTACGAAGCGGAGCACATGGACAGCGAAGCCGTCCCCCTCCACCCCGCCCGCGTGCTCCGCGACTTCCGAAAAATTTTTCCGCGCGAAGGCGTGCTGATGGTCGACAGCGGCGCCCATCGCGCCTTTTGCGGACATTATTGGGAGACTTACGCCCCTGGGACCTATCTATCGGCGACAAATTTAGGCCCCATGGGTTGGGCGATTCCGGCGGGCATCGGGGCCAAGCTCGCGAGACCGCAATTACCGGTCGCGGTAGTGACCGGCGACGGCTGCATGTTGATGCACGGCATGGAGATCCAAACGGCGGCGCGTTACCAAATTCCAGTCATTTACGTCGTCCTCAACAACCAAGCCCTGGGTAACGTTTATTTGCGCGCGAAAAAGATGGGCGTTGGACCGGCGGATCTAACTGAAATCCCCCTGAAAAACTGGGCCGCCTTCGCCGAATCCCTGGGCGCCAAGGGCCTCATCGTCGAGAAACCGGAACAATTGCTTCCCGCCTTCGAGACAGCCATGGCAAGCCGTGGCCCCATCGTCCTCGATATTCGCTGCGGCCGCGACTACACCACCCCGGTTACGCCCTGGGCACAAGCCAAACAAGAATGGATGGACGACGATTAAAAGGAGCCGAGGATGGCCAAGCTACCCGACCCCACCGGATCCCTGGATCCCCAAGCCAAGAAACTCTATGACGAGATGCTCGCCAAGCGCGGAAGCCTCGACGGGATGTACGGAGCCATGTTCAACCATCCGGCCTTGGTCGAACACGTGGGGCAACTCGGCAGCTATTTGCGTTTCGAAGCGACCCTTCCCGGAGAAATTCGCGAGCTCGCGATCCTCTTGGTGGCGCGGCGACAGAAGGCCGCTTATGAATGGGTGAAACATGCGCCTCCCGCGAGGCAAGCCGGCTTAAGCGAAGCCGTGATCGAGGCGGTACGCGAAGAAAAGGACCTGAGCGCCTTTTCCCCCCTCTATCCCAAAATTTCTCAAACCGTGGATTTGGTACTCGCCGAACAATCGCTGCCCGGCGCGCTGCAATCCGAACTGGAAAAAACTCTCGGCCTTCCCGGAGTGCTGGAGTTGGTTATCCTGATCGGCTTCTACCGCATGATCGCGGGTTTTATCTTCGCCTTCGACGTGGCCTTGCCAGCCGATGCGACGCGGCCTTTTTAAACAATTTTAAAGCTGGGCAAAAGCCAGCCGCGCCTCCGCGACGAAGGCACGGAGAAGCTCCGGATCCTTGGCCCCTTGGCTGTCTTCCACTCCCGTATGGGAATCCACGCCGGCGGGCCTCACCTTGCGAATCGCCTCGCCGACGTTGTCGGGATTGAGTCCGCCCGCCAACATCAGGGGTTTCGGTGATATCTCGACAAGGCGGCGGCTGATCTCCCAATCATGGGTCTTGCCCGTCGCCCCACTGGCGCCGCTCTCAGCGTCGAAAGTATCCGTGAGAAAATAGTCCGCCCAGGACGCCCAATCCTGCAATTCCTTCTCTAACCTTTCCCAAGCATTTTCCCGCACCACCAAACTCTTGATCAAGGCGAGCCTTGGCGAGCGGCGTCGCAAGGCCTCGCCCAATTCGGGGACAACTTTCCCATGGAGTTGCACCGCTCGGGTCCCAAGGCAGCCGCACAAATCCAGTATGGAATCCGCATCGTTAAGATAAGTGATCAAAACCGGCAGGACCGTATTGGGCAAGACGGAAATGATATCGCGGGCCTGGGTCTCGCTCAGGTCCTCGCGATGGAAATCGAGACGAAAGGGAAATCCCAGCCAATCCACCCCGCCTTCGACCAAGAGCCTCGCTTCTTCGGCGTCACGGATCCCGGCAATTTGGATCAAACCATTTTTGGACATCCGCGATTCTCGATCCTAGCTTCCGAAACGTTCTGCCAATAAAGCGTTAAACAACTCCGGTTCCTCCCAGAACGGCATATGGCCGCTATGATCGAACCAAAACCAATCCTGGTGAGACCTTAAGTCGGCGAACTCCGCGGTCCTGCCGAAATGGTGCCCGTATCGACTTAATAGGGAAACAACGGGGACCGGAGCATGTCGAAAAATCTCCCGATAATCGCAGTTGGCGATCTCCCGATAATAGCGGAGGGCGATTTCAGTTGGGCTGCGCAAAGAGTCCTCGACCATCCAGTCCAAGATGGTGGGCTCCGGCGCTTGGTGAAACATGGCCTTCACAAACTTCCTCGCCGCTCGGGGGCGATTGCGATAAAAGGATTTTTCCACATCAGGAGCCCGGTAATAGTCGGGATCTCCCCAAGGGAGAGATTCAATGTTCACAAAGTGAGAGAAGGGTCCCGCTCCGAACTTTCGGAAGTAATCCCAGGTCACCTGAGCCCCCATCGACCAACCCAGAGCCACTGCCTCCTTGATTCCCCTTTCCTCCAAAAGCTCGTGCAAGGCCTGGCTGCAATCGGAAAGACTGTAACCCTCCGGACGCTTTTCCGAATCCCCGTGCCCGGGCAAATCCCAGAACAAGATTCGAAATCGGTCGCTCAAGGACCTTTGTCGCTCGAAAAAACGATGGGACATGGTCCAACCATGGGTGAATACGAGGGTGGGGCCATCGCCCTCCAAGCGGGAGTAGAGTTGCATTGGTGACATTTTAGCCGAAATTACTTGGGCAAGCCCTCAAAAAAATCCGCACAGAATCCCCAAGCGTGAAAAATTGCGGAGGGGCTGCATAATTCTTGGTCCTTGGCCCTCGCTTTGCTGTATGAAAGCGCTATGGAGATGAGCTCCCCCGCCGCAACGGATTCCGATCCCCTGAACGAACGCCTGCACGGACTGCTGCGCGAGCATTTCTCCTTCCCCCATTTCCGAAAAGGGCAGCTCGATATCCTGCGTTCGGTATCCGTTGGCAAGGACACCCTGGCCGTCATGCCGACGGGCGGCGGCAAATCGCTTTGCTATCAAATTCCAGCCCTCGATAGGCCCGGCATCGTCTTGGTGGTTTCGCCGCTGATCTCCCTCATGAAAGACCAAGTCCGAGCCTTGCAAGATCGCGGTATCCCGGCCGGGGCCCTGCACACGGGGCAGGAATACGAAGAAAAATTGCGCATCTTCTCCGATCTGCGCAAGCAAGAGCGCTTCTTGCTCTATCTCTCTCCCGAGCGGGTCCAAAAAGCCGGCTTCGCGGACTGGATCAAGACTCAAAACATCTCGCTCTTCGCCATCGACGAGGCCCACTGCGTCTCTCAGTGGGGGCCCGACTTTAGGCAGGATTATCATCGCCTCAACCTGCTCCGCGAACTGAGGCCCGAAGTGCCCATCCTGGCCCTCACCGCCACCGCGACCCCGCAAGTCCTGCGGGATATCGCCAAGCAATTGAACCTCCGCGAACCCGACCGCCACGTCTACGGTTTCTACAGGCCCAATCTTTATTATCAGGTGGAGCCCTGCGAGAACGACGCGGTCAAGCGCGCCCTGCTGCGCCGCGCCCTAGCCCAGCATCCGGAAGGACGGGCCCTGGTCTACTGCGGCACCCGAAAGCAATGCGAAGAGATCACGGCCGACTTCGCCCCCGATTTCGCGGCCATCGACTATTATCATGCGGGCTTGCCCAGCGAACGCCGACACTCCGTGCAGCGCGACTTCGAGGACGGCCGAACCCGCATCCTCGTCGCAACCAACGCCTTCGGCATGGGCATCGATCGTCCCGACGTGAGACTGGTCGTCCACTACCAGATGCCCGCGAACGTGGAATCCTATTACCAAGAAATCGGCCGCGCCGGCCGCGACGGCAAGGACGCCACTTGCCTCATGCTCTATTCGAAAAAGGACAAGGGGCTGCATTCTTACTTCATCACCCAGTCCGAAGCCACCGAGCACCACCGACAACTGCGATGGCGGGGACTGGAAACCATCGTCCAGTTCGCGGAGGGCGGCGAATGCCGTCACGGCGGCATCCTGACCTATTTCCGCGATAGCTTCCGCCTTGGGGCCTGCGGCCACTGCGACGTCTGCCTGCCCGATTCCCCTCGCCGCATCCCGAGGCTGGAAGAAATCCCCGCCGCTTCCCTCTCCCGCGGGGCCAAAGCCAAGGCGAAAAAAGTCTCCGAAGTGCCCTTGACTGGGGATTCCGAGTCCCGTTACGAGGTCTTGAAATCTTGGCGAAAGGAATTCGCCCTCAGCCGCGACGTTCCGGCCTTCCTCGTCTTCAGCGACAAGACGCTGCGCGAATTGGCGAGACAAAATCCGCAAAGCCTGGACGCGCTGGCGGAGATCTACGGCCTCGGAGAAAAAAAGATCGATAGTTTCGGGAAAGAACTCTTAGCCCAACTGAAACCTTGGGAGTGAAACCGCATGGAAATCCTCCTCCGCATCATCGCCTGCTTCTGGATCCTGCTCAGCTTTAGGCCCGCCTTGCAGATAGGGCAACGACTGCTGCATCAGGGAGTTCATGTTCCCTGGACGGCGGGGGACCTGCTCACCCTGATCATGCTCGTCGGTGGGGTCGGACTGCTTTTCTTGAAAGAATGGGCGCGCTGGACACTCCTCGCAGGCGCGGCGGCTTATCTCTTGATTAAGGCGGGGCCTTCCTTGAGCCGCCTGAATTTCAGCGAAGGGGTGATAAAAACAACGCTCTTCTATGGAATTTTCGTGGTTTTGCTGGCCATCCCCCAAGCTAGGGCGGCCACGCGTCGGTAATTCGAATTTCAAAGCACCTCTCCGGAGCGTAAGGTCATCTTCGACAATCAAATCCACCTTGCGAGCTATTAAAACAGCTTTTTCATATCCAGAAATCTCGCATGAAGAAAAAGCTAATTTGTATTTTTTAGGAAATTTTATAAATCCGAAGGATTGTCCTGAACTTCTTCCTTGCTAGGCTTGCTTTCAGGCTTTGGCAACGGGGTCTTGCCGCTGGTCAAGAAAGTCCAGGCCGCTTGGCGCTGGACGTCGACCTTCTTCTTTTCTTGCATTTCGGCCTGGGTCGGGGCGTCGCCCTCGACGACATAGTCGGGCGTCACGCCGGTGTGGTCGATGGATTTCCCGGAAGGCGTGAAATAACGGGCGATGGTGAGCTTGACCCCGGTGTCTTCACCTAAGTCGATGACGGTCTGGACGCTGCCCTTTCCGAAACTCTGGGTACCGAAGAGCTTGGCGCGCTTGTCGTCTTGCAGAGCTCCAGCGACGATTTCGGAAGCCGAGGCCGATCCCTTGTTGATCAAGACGGCGAGCGGCAGATCCGCGTAGGGGGCCTCTCCGTTGGCGCTGCGATATTCGATGGGACCGGTGCGGGCTCGGGTCGAGACGATGGTCCCGGATTTGATGAACAGATTGCTGACGTCGATGGCCTGCTCAAGCAGACCGCCCGGATCGTTCCTCAAGTCGATGATGAGGCCCTTGAGCTTGCCGGATTGGGAAAGTTGCTCGAGGGCCTTTTTCAATTCTTCAGCGGTATTTTCTTGGAAGCTGGCAATGCGGACATAGCCAATGCCGTCGCCGAGCATCTCGGACCGGACGCTCTTGATCTTGATTTCTTCCCGCGTCAAGGAAACGTCGAAAGGTTTCGCGAGCCCCTCGCGCCACAGGGTGAGAACCAATTTGCTGTTCTTGCCTCCGCGCATCCGGCGCACCGCATCGGCGAGATTCATGCCTTTGGTGATCGTTCCGTTGATCTTCACGATCTTGTCCCCCGACTTCACGCCGGCGCGCTCCGCGGGAGAATCCTCGATGGGCGAAACGACGGTGAGCACGCCGTTCTGCAGGGTGATCTCGATGCCGACGCCGCCGAAGCGTCCCATCGTATCGACCTTCAATTCTTTATAAACATCGGGAGTCAGGAAGACCGTGTAAGGATCCAGGGTGCCGAGCATGCCCTTGATGGCGCCATAGACCAAATTCTGCCCATCGACCGGTTCGACATAATCTTTCTCGACGATGAAGAGAACCTTGCTGAAAAGGTCCAACGCCTTATAGATTTTTTCGGGAAGGGCACGAGCAGAAGGAATCAGGGCGCCCAAGAGCAGACCCAGGAAAAACACGGGGACCAGCAAAGACTTAGAAAGTCGTTTCATGCAGGTTTGCGATTCGATTTCTTCTTTAAGGTGGCAAGCGCCTGATCAGCGATATCTTCGGGCATGAGTTTATAGAGCTTGAGCAGGGCATCCGCGGGACCGGATTGACCGAACTCATCCATGATGCCGTGGCGGTGCACGACGACATCGCCTTCTTCGGCGAGATACTCGGCGACGGCAGAGCCCAAGCCGCCCATCACGGAGTGTTCTTCGACTGTCAGAATGCAGCCCGTGCGCTTGGCCAATTTGGCTAGCATCTCTCCGTCGAGGGGCTTGACGGTGGCCATATTGACAACCGAGGCCTTCACGCCCTGTTTTTCGAGGATTTCGGCGGCCTTGAGAGCCTGATAGACCATGAGACCGCAAGCAACGATGGCGATATCATTGCCTTCATGAATCTCGACGGCCTTGCCGATTTGAAATTTGTAGTCTTCGCCAAGAAAAACCGGGAAGGCCGCTCGCGACAGGCGAACGTAAACCGGCCCCGGAAAATCGGCGACGGCATGAATCACTTGCTTGGTCTCGATGGCGTCGGCGGGAACGATGACCGTCATCCCGGGCAGTACCCGCATGATGGCGATATCGGCCACCGTCTGATGGCTGGCGCCGTCTTCACCCACCGTGAGACCGGCATGGCTGGCGCAAATCTTGACGGGAAGATGCGGGTAAACGATGGAATTGCGGACGATCTCAAAAGCCCGGCCGGTGGCGAACATCGCGAAACTGGAGGCGAAGGGAATCTTGCCGGCCAATGCCAAGCCCGCGGCGGTTCCCATCATGTCTTGCTCGGAGACGCCCATATTGAAGAAGCGTTCGGGGAAGGCCTTGGAAAAACCGATGGTCTTGGTCGATCCGGAAAGATCGGCATCGAGCACGACAACTTTGGGATTCTTTTGTCCGACTTCGACCAAAGCTTTGCCGTAAGCATCTCGGGTGGCGACTTTATCGGAAGATGTGGTGGTGGCCTGTCCCATGGATTTTAGGCTTCCCCTAATTCTTTGAGGGCGATTTTCAATTCTTCGTCACTAGGTGCTACGCCGTGGTACTTGGGTAGGTTCTCGAAAATCGAGACTCCCTTCCCTAAAATCGTCTTGGCGATGATCATCTTGGGCTTGCCAGGCGTTTTTTTCGCCCAATCGATGGAATCGAGGATTTCGGCGATATTATGGCCATCGATGGTCTTCACTGCCCAGCGAAAGGCCAAAAATTTGTCTTCGAGCGGCGAGACGTCTTTGATGTCCTTGTTGAAGCCGTCGATCTGGATCCCGTTGAAATCCATGAAACAGATGCGCTTCTCGAGCTTGTGATGTCCGGCCGTCAGCGCGGCTTCCCAAAGCATGCCTTCTTGGGCCTCGCCATCGGAATGCATGGAATACATCCAAAAATCCCGCTTATCGAGGCGCGCGGCGAAGGAAATACCGTTGCCGATCGACATCCCTTGGCCCAGGGAACCCGTCGACATCTCGATGCCCCACTCGACCTTGAGCTTGGGATGGCCTTGAAGGGGGCTGCCAATCTGGCGGAGATGGTCTAATTCTTCTTTGGGGAAATACCCGGCCTTGCTCAAGGCCACGTAGATCGCGGGGCAGCAATGGCCGTTGGCCAGGATGAAACGATCGCGGTCTTCCCATCGTGGATTCTTGGGATCGTGGTTCATCGCGCTGAAATAAAGCACGGTGATGATGTCCATGATGCCAAGCGGACCACCCGTGTGTCCGCTCTTGGCTTTATGGAGCATCTTGAGGCAATCGACGCGCAACTGTCGCGCGATTTCTTGCAGTTCTTCGATATTCGCAGTCTTGGTCATTTGTAAAAACAGGCTCTAAATGGCTGGAAAAAACGTGGCGCGACGTTAGCATTTACCGCCCTTTAGTCAAGTGATTCCCCGCTAATCCGCGCCTAAATTCGTCATTTCGACGGGACCTAGTTCATGCCCGAGGAAACGGGCCGCGAGTTCGGTCAGCTTTTGCGGAGCATCCGTGGTGAAAAAGCGCCGGGTTCCGCGCTTTTCTCCCTTCCCGAGCAAGCCCTTCTCGGCCAGCAAGGCCTGCAAGGCCTTGGCGGTCTCACGGGCCGAGTCCACCAAGGTCACTCCAGGGAGCACTTCTTGAATCAATCCGCGCAACACCGGGTAATGAGTGCAGCCAAGGATCAGGGTGTCGATGCCATTCCCGCGCCATTCTCCGAGGTATATCTCGGCGACCTGCCGGGTGACTTCATGCCTGGCCCAGCCCTCTTCGACCAGTGGCACGAAAAGCGGACAAGCCCGACCCACGACTTTTGCCTGGGGCAAACGTTGGCGAATGGCGTGGGCGTATCCCTGGGATTTGATCGTGCCTTCCGTCCCAATAACCCCGATGGCCTGAGACTTGGTCGCATCCACCGCGGCTTGGGCGCCGGGTTCCAAGACGCCCAGCAATGGCAAGGAATACATGGGACGCAGGGTTTCCAGGGCTAGGGCGGAAGAAGTATTGCAGGCCACCACAATGGCTTTGACGCCCTTTTGGACGAGAAAATCGCAGATCTCTTTGGAATACCGGGTGACGGTTTCGGGAGACTTGATGCCGTAGGGCACCCTCGCGGTATCGCCGACGTAAATCAGGTCTTCTGAGGGCAAGGCGTCTTCGATCTCCCGCAAGACGGTCAGGCCGCCTAATCCGGAGTCAAATACGCCGATGGGAGCATCCATGGAAAATTACTTCGAGGCCTTGGAACGCGAGGCCTTCTTCGCGGCATGGACCGGCTTGACCTTGGCCAGGCGCGAGGTCATCACCTTGCGGTGAATGCCGTCGATCTCGGTCTCGAGGCGGCTCAGCTTGCGTTCCATGGTGTTG
>JAIOPF010000237.1 GCA_021414045.1 Deltaproteobacteria bacterium
CATCCTCGAGTTCGTCGGGGAGCACCAAGAAATGGAATCCATCTTGAAAAATCTCCAGCCCTTCGAGATCCTCGAAGTCGTGCGTACCGGAAATATCGCCATGCAGAAGGGTAAGAACGTCCTGATGCCTTTCCCGGGCGAGGCAGGTCATTGACCCCATGACCTCCAAAACTCCGATCATGAAAAGCGGGCCCTTGCCCATCGCCCGAGAAGGTTATCCCTTTCTCCTCATCTCCTTCGTCTTGACCGCGGCGGGTAGCTGGCTTTTTTGGCCCCTAGGCATCTTGTTTGGCGCTGGCTTTTTGTTCTGCCTCAACTTCTTTCGCGATCCTTCTAGGACTCCGCCGGAAGACTCCAAGCTTTTAACCAGCCCGGCGGATGGGACGGTCCTGAAAATCGAGAATTTCGAAACGGGTCCCTACCTCAAAGAACCCCACCAAAAAGTCAGCATTTTCATGAGCCCCTTCAACGTCCACGTCAATCGCATCCCCTGTGACGGAGAAGCCAAGGAAATCCACTACTTTCCCGGGAAATTCTTCGTGGCCAGCCTGGATAAAGCCAGTCTTGAAAACGAGAGGAACGCCGTCGTGATCCAGACCCCCAAGGGAGCCAAAGTGGCCTTTGTCCAGATCGCGGGGCTTGTCGCGAGGCGAATTGTCTGTTATCTCCGAGAGAATACCCCCGTTTCGCGGGGAGAGCGTTATGGTATGATTCGCTTTGGTTCGAGGATGGAAGTTTCCTTCCCACCGGAGTGGAAAGTCCTGGTCAAGCCAGGACAAAAAGTTTTCGCCGGCGAAACCGGGTTGGCCGAAATGAATTAGACCTTGAGAAGACGATGATGAACGATATTCGAGTCAAAAGAGTAGGGATCCGGAAGGGTATCTATATCCTTCCGAATATGATCACCACCGCTTCGCTCTTTTGCGGCTTCGTCTCCATCGTCCATTCCATCAAGGGCGACCATCTCACCGCTGCTTGGATGATTCTTTTGGCCGGCGTCTTCGACGGACTCGACGGGCGCATCGCCCGACTCACCCATACCCACAGCGACTTCGGCATTGAATACGACTCGCTCTGCGATTTGGCCAGCTTTGGCTTGGCTCCCGCGATCTTGGCTTATACCTGGACTCTCGATCACTTCCACCAGCTCGGATGGGCGGCGGCCTTCTTGTTTTTCGCCTGCGGGGCCATGCGTCTCGCCCGATTCAACGTCCAGGTCTCCGACGTCGAGAAGAAGCATTTTCAGGGCTTGCCGATACCCATCGCGGCTTACGTCATTTCCTCCTACGTGATCTTCCACTATCGCTGGAAGGGCGACGTCGACGTCTCCAGCGTCTTGCTCTTGGGCCTCACCCTCGGTTTGGCGCTCTTGATGGTCAGCAACGTCAAGTATCGCAGCTTCAAGAAAATCGATTTCAAGCGCAAAGAATCCTTCTTCGCCCTCGTCTTCGTCGCCTGCGTGCTTTTCGTCGTCGTGAGCGCCCCCAACGAGATGATTTTCTTCACCGCCTTGGCTTACGTGGCCTCCGGTCTCGTCGAAGAGGTTTTCCAACTGTCGAAGAAAGCCCGCGGAGACGCTCCGCTGCTGGCCGGCGAGGCCAACGAACACACCCCGACGCCGCAAGAACTGCGGCTCATCACCAATAAAAAGTAAACGCCAAAGGCTCCCAAAAGCCCGCCAACGACGACGCGGTCCCAGGGGACCGACGGCGGAATATCATCGAAAACTAGACTCTTTTTGAGCTTTTACGGCATACTAAACCCCGATCAGGAATTTGAGGAAATCATCATGGAAATGGTCAAAATATTCGACACGACGCTTCGCGACGGGGAACAATCCCCCGGCTGCAGCATGGACTTGGACGAAAAACTCCGCATGGCGAGGCAACTCGCCAAATTGGGCGTGGACATCATCGAGGCGGGATTTCCCGTAGCCTCGAAGGGCGACTTCGCGGCGGTGCAGGGTATCGCCCGCGAAATCGAGGGAGCTTCCATCGCGGGACTCTCTCGCGCGACGCCCAAGGACATCGAAGTCTGCTGGGACGCCATCCGCGAGGCGCAAAGCCCCCGCATCCACACCTTCATCGCGACCAGCGACCTTCATCTCAAGTATAAATTGGGCAAGAGCCGCGATCAGGTATTGCAAGACGCGATCGCGGCGGTGAAGCACGCCGCGAGCATGGCTCCCGATGTGGAATTCAGCGCCGAGGACGCCACCCGGAGCGACCGGACTTATTTGTCGGAAGTGGTGCAGGCGGTGATCGAAGCCGGGGCGAAGACGGTCAATATTCCCGACACGGTGGGTTATACCACCCCTCAGGAATTCTTCGATCTCATCACCCATTTGAAGCAAAAGGTCCCGAACATCGGACAAGCCGTGATAAGCGTGCATTGCCACAATGACTTGGGCCTCGCGGTGGCCAACTCCTTGGCCGCGATACGCGCGGGAGCGAGGCAGGTGGAATGCACGGTCAACGGCATCGGCGAACGCGCCGGCAACGCGGCGATGGAAGAGATCGTTATGACCCTCAAGGTGCGCAAGGAGTTGTTCCAATGCGACACCCGCATCCATAGCGAGCAGATCTATCACACCAGTAAGTTGCTCACCTTGATCACCGGTGTCCAGGTCCAGCCCAACAAGGCGGTGGTGGGTGAGAACGCCTTCGCCCATGAGTCGGGCATTCACCAAGACGGCTTCCTCAAGAATCAGCTCACCTACGAGATCATGACGCCCGAGTCCGTCGGCTGGACCCAGTCGAAGTTGGTCTTGGGCAAGCATTCGGGTCGCCATGCCTTTCGGAAGCGGCTCGAAGACTTGGGCCATGAAGTCGAGGAGGCCGAGTTCGAAAGGACCTTCGAGGCCTTCAAGGGCTTGGCGGACAAGAAGAAGGAGATTTTCGACGACGACATCGAAGCGCTTCTCTTCCAGCAACGGCATCAAGGCAAGGACCGCTACGTCTTGAAGAACTACAGCGTCACGAGCGAATCCGACGGTTCTCCGAAGGCGGAGGTCACCGTGGAGATCGATGGCACCGACCAAACCGACACCGAGAAAGGCGTGGGCCCGGTCGATGCTTCTTTCAAGGTCTTGAAGAAGGTGACCCGGTTTGCCGGCGAGCTTTCCGGATTCAAC
>JAIOPF010000306.1 GCA_021414045.1 Deltaproteobacteria bacterium
CGGAGGAAATGTTTTGCTGCGAGAGGACGCCGCCTTGCTCATCCAGCAAGGCCATGCGCAGGGAGGTGCCGCCGAGATCGACGGAAAGGTAGGCGGAAAGCATGGGGAATTAAGGCATTACACGGGGAGGAATTCAAGGAAGATGTGTTTGCCTTAGCCTACGATTGAGCTTGCTCCGATTTCGCATTTGCGGGAAGTATCGGAGGATTAAGCAATAAAGGAGTCATTATATGAATGACCGAGATGATTTTCGAATGTGGATCGTGGCCGGCGCCGTCGGGGCCTTGCTGATCGGCGTCGCTTTAATTCCCCTCCGCAGCTTCACCTCCGCTTCCAATTTTGCCTTCGTTTTCTTGGTCTTTACGATCGTGCTGGCCGAACTCGGTGGACGGGCGGCCGGGCTCACGGCGGCGATCATGTCGGCCGTCAGCCTTAACTTTTTCTTAACTCAACCCTACCTGAACTTGGCCATCGACAAGAAGGACGACATCATCGCTTTTTTCGCCCTGATTTTCTGCGGTCTCGTTGCCTCAGCCTTCGGACGTCACCGTCGGCGCCTACAGGAGTTTGCGGATAGGTCCAATAAGGGATTGGATTTGCTCCAAGGCTTCGTCGACAACCTCAAAGCGGGAGCCCCCATCGAAACCCTCCTCAGGGAATTGCAGAGGGGCTTTGGTTTAGGCGGCTTGGTGCTTCGGGATTCAGCGGATCGCCTGCTGGCCGCCGCCCCGGCGAGTGCTTCGACGTCGGTGCCCGCCAAGGTTTCCTTGAACCCTCACACGCTTTTTCCCTCTCAAGAGACGAGACATCGATTCGGCGAGAAGGGGCCGCGGCTTCCCGAAGGCGGAGGAAGGGTTCGGTGGGATATCGGCGGCGGGGGCATTACCCTAGATTTATGGGAAGGGGATACGGAAGGATTGAGTTTGGATGAGGGACAAACGCTGGCCGTGGCCGCCTTATTATTGGCGATGGAAATCTCCCGCCGCCAAGTCTTGGCTAAATGATGGGTGGGGCGATTCGAGGAATTTCGCAAAGGCTTCACGCGCCGATCGACGCCGCCTCGCTCGGGATGTTGCGCATCTTGTTCGGGGCCTTGATGATTTGGCAGGCTCTCTACTCCCTGACCATGGGACGCTATTTTAAGTACTACCTCGAACCCAGCTTCCATTTTACCTACCAGTTCTTTCCCTTCATCAAGCCGCTGCCAGAAAAAATCTTCTACGCCGTCTTCGTGGTCATGGGGATCGCGGCCCTCGGGATCCTGCTGGGTTTATTATACCGATTGAGCTGCCTGGTTTTCCTGCTGGCTTTCGGCTACGTCTTCCTGCTCGACAAGGCCTATTACAACAACCATTACTATGCCATCTTGCTGCTGACCTTCTTGATGCTCATTGCGGACGGAGGTCGATGGGCTTCTCTGGATAACCGTTGGAAGCCCAAGCCGCCGACGGTGCCTTATTGGCAGCTCTTCCTGCTGCGGTCGCAAATTTTCGTCATCTATTTTTTTGGAGGCATCGCCAAACTCAACGCGGATTGGGTGCAAGGCGAGCCGATGCGGGGTTGGTTGCGGCATGTGGCCACCACTCCCGTGCTAGGTCCGGTGTTCGCGGCGTCCTGGGCGCCTTATTTTTTCAGTTGGGGCGGATTGGCCTTCGATCTCTCGATCGGTTTCCTCCTTTGGTTCAAGAAAACCCGCTATTGGGCCTTTGGCTTGATCCTTGCCTTCAATCTGACCAACAGCTTGATTTTTAATATCGGCGTTTTCCCTTTTTTGATGATCGCGGCGGCGACCCTGTTCGACGACCCGGACTGGCCGAGGAAGTTCTTTCGCGAGAAGGCTGACGGGCCTTTGCCGGAAGCCGCGAAGTCCGACCCAGGACGCAGTGGTCGCGCGGCCCTGGTTTTCGTGGTGGTCTACCTTGGCGTCCAAGCCATCGTTCCGCTGCGTCATTGGCTGTATCCGGGGGACGTAAGCTGGACCGAGGAGGGGCATTATTTTTCTTGGCACATGAAACTGCGAGATAAACGCGGCAAATTGCGGGTCTGGGTGACGGATCCCAGGGACGGCACTACCTTCGAGGCG
The DNA here is from genome assembly GCA_021414045.1 of Deltaproteobacteria bacterium. Taxonomy (GTDB): domain Bacteria; phylum UBA10199; class UBA10199; order DSSB01; family DSSB01; genus DSSB01. The sequence continues at coordinate 2,084 of JAIOPF010000306.1, forward strand.
GACCCGCGCAGCGAGGTCAACCATTTCCAGTGGGGGAAGATGGTTCAACGGCCGCAATTCATCTGGCAGTACGCGCGCCACCTGAAGAACGAAGTCGAGCAAGAGGGGGTGATTCATCCCATCGTTCACGTGGACTCTTGGATTTCGCTCAATGGGCGGCCCTATCAAAGGGCCATCGATCCTCAAGTGAATTTGGCGGAAGCTGAATCCAAGCTCTTTTCTCCTAGCCCCTGGATCCTGCCTTTCGATGCCAGCGCGAAGCCAGGGACGCTGCGGGAGGCGGAGGGAGGAGAGGGCGGAGACGAAAAAAAAGGCCCTCGCCAGGAGCGAGAGCCTTTGGAATCGGAATTTTGAAGACCGGTGGCCTTCTCTTTAGAAGCCCGAGTCGTCGACATCGATGACGGGATCCCCGTCGTCGACGATAACCTCGCAATTGAGGCAATTTTCGACGTTACAGACGCCGTTCTCGAAAGTGGCGGTCTCGCAACCGTTGTCATTGGCGTAGGACGTGCAAGCGACTTGAGAATCGACGCCGACGTCACCGCTGCAACTGTCGGAACCGCTGCCGCAATTGGCGACAACGGAACTCAAGATGAAGACGGTGGGTATGGCGATGAAAAGTCCGCGCAAGGCGTAGACGAGTTTTTTCGACATGTGGCTCTCCCTCGATGTGTGGTGTTTGTGCCCGGCAGTTTAAGGGAACCAAGATGTCCATGGCAACGAATTCCTTCGGAAATTCTCGATTGAAATCCGCGTCGGCCGAGTTTATATCGGTTCGGCCCTCGCGACCGATTTTTTGGTTAGGGCTTCCTGGGTGCCTCAATGGGAGGATGTTTCAATGGAAATTAAATTCGGCACGGACGGCTGGCGAGCCGTCATCGGCGAGGACTATACCTTCGCCAATGTGGCCAAGGTTCTTCAAGCCTTTTGCGACCTGCAATGCGACCGCCGGGGCGAGACCCTTTTCGTCGGGAATGACCGTCGCTTCCAGCGCCGGGCCTTCGCCGAACAGGCCGTCCGCGTGCTGGTCGGCAACGGTTTCAAGGTGCAGCTTTCCAGGGATTTTTGCCCCACGCCCTGCATTTCTTGGATGACCAAGACCCGCAAGGGGCTCGCTGGAGTGGTCATCACCGCTAGCCATAACCCCTTTCAGTGGAACGGCGTCAAATTCAAGGAGAGCTATGGCGGCTCGGCATCACCCGAATTCACGGCGCGCATCGAAGAGCGGATCAAAAAAAACGATTTTGAAGGCAGAAGCCCGGTAGAGCTGAGCCTGGCGGAAGGCGAAAAACAGGGACTGCTTGGTTATTTCGACCCCCATGGGGCCTACTTGGGACAGCTGAAGAAATTAATCAATTTCGACTTGATCCGGCGGGCCAAGCTGAAGGTCGTCGCCGATCCGATTTTTGGCGCTGGCAGCGGGTATTTCGGGGCGCTGCTGGGCAAGCAGGTGATCGAGATTCGCGGCGACGCCAACCCCGGCTTCGGGGGAGTGAATCCCGAACCCATCGAAAAAAATCTAGTCCCCGCCGCCGAGGCGGTACGCCGGCATCGCGCCGATATCGGCCTGGCGACGGACGGAGACGCCGACCGTATCGGCGCCATCGACGAGAAGGGCCGTTTCGTCGATTCGCACCATATCTTCGCCCTGATTCTCCGCCACCTCGTGACGGTGAAAAAATGGAAAGGGGCCGTCATCAAGACCGTCTCCACCACGAACATGATCACGCGCCTAGGCAAGAAGCACGGGCTCGAGGTTCGGGAAACTCCGATCGGTTTTAAGTTCATCTGCCAAGAATTCCTCCGCGGCACTCCCCTGATGGGCGGCGAAGAATCCGGTGGCTTAGGGATCGCCAAGCACGTCTATGAACGCGACGGCATCCTTTCGGGGCTTTTTCTCTTGGAGATCTTGGCCCATCACCGCAAGCCCTTGTCGAAAATTCTGGCCGAATTGCAGGCCGAGGCGGGACCCTTGCTGTTCCGTCGCGACGATCTCCATCTCCCGATTCCTCAAATCCAACGTGTTCGGGAGGCTCTCGAACAGGGGAAGGTGCCTGACTTCAAGGGCTTCAAGCTGCGCGGGAAGAATTTTCAGGATGGCTTCAAGTTCGACTTCGAGGACGACAGCTGGCTCTTGATCCGTCCTTCCGGAACCGAGCCCTTGCTGCGCGTCTACGCAGAGGCGCCTTCCGAAAAGAAGGCGGCTTCCTTGCTTCAAATCGCCAAAAAATTCCTTCGAGCCCTGGAGTGAGCATGTCCCTCCCGACCTTTTCCAACGAGGATCTGCGTCAGATCTCCGAGCAAGGCCTGACTCCTGAAAGGGTCCGGGAACAGTTGGAACGTTTCGCCAGGGGGATGAATTACGCTCGACTCGATAAGCCCTGTCGGGTCGGCGACGGGATTCGGCGCTTTCCCCCGGAAGAGCTCAAGCGCTACGCCGCCATCGGGGAGCCGGCCGTCGCGGCGGGCAGGGCGATGAAGTTCGTGCCCGCCTCCGGGGCGGGCAGTCGGATGTTCCAGTCTTTTTTGCGGTGCCTCCACGAGAGTGTTGAAACGCAGTCGGTCGAAGCTTTGCGCGACCTCGTTCGGTATCCCTTTTTCGAAGCCTTGAGGGATCGAATGGCGGCCTCGGGACTGTCTCTTGAAGAATGCCTACGCCGAGGAGAGTGCGCGGATGTTTTGGAGTTTTTGCTGACGCCGCGAGGCTTGAATTACGCCGCTTATCCCAAGGGATTGATTCCCTTCCATGCCTATCCCGACGGCGCGCGCACGGCCTTGGAGGAGCAGATCGTCGAGGGAGTCTTTTACCTTCGCGATGCCGCGGGAGCATGCCGCTTTCACTTCACCGTTTCGTCGGAACACGAGGCCCTGATTCGTGATTTTCTGAAGTCGGTCCTTTCCCGTTACGAAAACGCCGGGACCCGAATCGAATTGAGTTTTTC
>JAIOPF010000307.1 GCA_021414045.1 Deltaproteobacteria bacterium
CGTTAAGGAAGATGTCACCGACATCATCCTCAACATCAAGGAACTGAAGCTTAAGCTGCACACCGTCGACGAAGACGTCGTGCGCATTGAAGCCAAAGGCGAGAAGGAAGTGAAGGCCGGAGACATCATCACGACGCAAAACGTCGACGTGTTGAATCCGGACTTGCACATCGCGACCCTCTCGTCCGACGCCAAACTCAGCGTCGAGCTGAGGGTGAAGATGGGCAAGGGTTACGTTCCGGCCGAGTTCAACAAGGCCGAGACGGATTCGGTGGGCATGATCGCGATCGACGCGCTCTTTTCCCCCATCCTCAAGGTCAACTACAACGTCACCAACGCCCGCGTCGGTCGCTCGACTGACTACGATCGTCTGACGCTGGAGGTCTGGACCGACGGCAGCGTGCTCCCCGAAGACGCGGTGGCCTACGCCTCGAAGATCCTCAAGGACCAGCTCTCGATCTTCATCAATTTTGAGGAAGAGGTTGAGCCCGAGGTCATCGAAATCAGCGAAGACCGTCCCAACTTCAACGAGAATCTCAGCAAGCGGGTGGACGAGCTCGAGCTTTCCGTCCGTTCGGCCAACTGCCTCCAAAACGCCAATATCAAGTATATCGGCGAGCTGGTGCAGAAATCCGAGAGCGAGATGCTCAAGACCAAGAATTTCGGTCGCAAGTCCTTGAACGAGATCAAAGAGATCTTGACCGAGATGGGCTTGGGCCTTGGAATGAAGGTCGAAGGTTGGAACATTCCGAGCGGCGTCGAAGAACCCCCGCCTCCGCCCGAAGATATTTAGTCCGAAAGCATTCGAGAACGATAAAGGTTTGTTATGCGTCATCAAGTCCGAAAAAAGCGTTTCGACCGTACGACTTCGCACCGTACCGCGATGTTCCGTAATATGGTCACCTCCCTGATCCAAGAAGAGCGGATCACGACCACCCTCCCGAAAGCGAAAGAACTTCGCCGTTTCGCGGAGAAGATGGTCACCTTGGCGAAGAACGGCAGCCTGCATGCCCGCCGCCAAGCCGCCGCCTTCGTTCGTTCCAACGAGGCCGTCCGCAAGCTCTTCGCCGAGCTAGCCAACCGTTTCAAAGAACGGAAGGGCGGTTATACCCGCATCCTCAAGCTGGGCAATCGGCATGGCGACGGCGCTCCCATGGCCATTGTCGAGTACTTGGGTTACCAAGCGAAGCCCAAGAAGGTGAAGGCCAAGGAAGAAAAGTCGGAAGAGGCGGCCGAGAAAAAAGAAAAGGCCCCGAAGAAAGAAAAGGCGCCTAAGAAGGAAAAGAAAGAGAAAGTCGCAAAGGCCGAGAAACCTTCGAAGAAGGAAGGGAAAAAGCCAAAAGCCGCCCAAACTGGCAAGTTCAACAAACCCGCGAATGCGGTAAGGCCGAGGAGCAGCGACAAATAGTCGCCCCTCATGATTTTAATAAAACGCCCCGCTGAGCGGGGCGTTTTTATTTGAAGGTCTTTCTCACTACTCCCTATGAACAAACGCCTCCTCATCGTCGGAATCCTACTTTTGGTCGCCGTGGCTGGGCTCTATCTTTTGTTCCGTCGGGACCTCACCAGCGGTCCCAAGATCTCCGCGCGGGCGCCCGAGTTTTCGCTACCGAATCGAGAAGGGAAGAGCGTCGCTTTAAGCTCTTTTCGCGGCAAGGTCGTGCTCTTGAATTTTTGGGCCACTTGGTGCGGCCCCTGCCAACAAGAAATGCCCTCGTTGGAGGCCCTCGCTCAACATTTCCAAGGGAAGGATTTCACCGTATTGGGCGTCAGTCTCGATGAAGAGGGGTGGCAGGCCATCGACGGATTCTTGAAGGAGGTTCCGGTCGGTTTCCCCATACTCCTGGACGCCCAGCAGGCCACCAGCGACCTTTATCAAGTGTTCCGCATCCCCG
>JAIOPF010000353.1 GCA_021414045.1 Deltaproteobacteria bacterium
GCTGGCCCTGATCTATCAAGCCAAGGGACTGACGCAAGAAGAAGCGAGGAATCTTGCGAATAAGATCGTTTCCAATCCGGTCCGCGCCTTGGATACCTTGGCTCGCGAGGAGTTGGGGTTAAACCTCGATGAACTCGGTTCGCCCTATGGGGCGGCGCTGTTTTCCTTTCTTTCGTTCTCCTTCGGGGCCTTGATCCCTCTGATGCCCTTCTTGTTCACCAAACATCCAATGGGGCTGTGGGTTTCGATAGGCCTCACCGGCTGCGCCTTGTTCGGGGTAGGAGCGGTTTTAAGTCTTTTCACCGGCCGTCGGGCGATTTGGAGCGGCCTTCGAATGCTTCTGATCGGCGGCAGCGCGGGTGCGGCCACTTTTTTGATCGGAAAGTTCCTTGGCGTCACTCTTAGTTGAGATTTTTTAGGAAAAATAATGGCTCGGTTTCAAGGTCAAGTGGTCCTCATCACGGGCGCCTCCTCGGGGATCGGCGCGGCTCTTGCTCGCGAATTCGCCGCGGAGGGAGCTGGCGTGGTGTTGACCGCGCGGCGCCGCGACCGGCTGGAAGCCCTGGCCTCGGAGTTGGAAGGCAGGGGCTCCCGCGCGTTGGCGCTGACTTGCGATGTCACGGCCGAAGAGGACCTGGCGGAGGTCGTCAAGAAGATCGAGGAGGAATTTGGGCGCCTCGACGTGGTCGTTGCCAATGCGGGTTTCGGGGTGATCGGGCGTTTTGAAAAACTTTCCTTGCCGGATTACCGGCGTCAATTCGACACCAACGTCTTCGGAGTCCTGCGCACGGCCAAGGAAGCGTTTCCCGCATTGAAGAAAAGCAGGGGGCGTTTCGTCATTATCGGCAGCGTGAGCGGGCATATCAGCGCGCCGGAAGCCTCGGCGTATTCCATGAGCAAATACGCGGTGCGCGCCTTGGCGGAGGCTCTCTATGCCGAATGGGCGCCTTCGGGCGTTTCGGTGACGCTCATCTCCCCCGGCTTCGTGGCGACCGAAATCCAGAACGTCGACAATCAGGGCCATTATCGCGAGCATGGGAAAGCCCGAGTTCCCGCCTGGATCAAGATGTCGGCGCAAAAGGCGGCGAAGCAAATCGTGCGCGCCGTCGCCGGCCGCAAACGGGAAAAAGTGATCACGCTGCACGGGAAACTTTTCGTGGTCTTGGATCAGTTCTTTCCGGGCTTGATGCCGAGGTTTTTTCGGCGTCTCGGCAAGCGGGTGCGGCGTGGGTCTTGAGGTCGGGCGGCGATGGGGTCTTCGTTCGATTCTGATCGGTTGCGCCTTGATCCTAGGCGCGGGGAAGGTCGCCGCCCAATCTCCGCCGATGCCGACTCCCGTGCCCACGCCCCTCGCCGAGACGGCTACTCAGGCCAAACTACCCGAACCGCGTCCGGAAATATTTCCCCTCGCCATTCCTTATTACGTGTTGAAGGGCGTGACCTATCCCGTCTCAAAACTCGCCCATGTGATCGAGAAAAATAAATACTCGAGGCGTAGCGTCGGTCTTGTCATCAACAAAGATCGCAATTTTTCGGTCTATCCCATCCTGACTGTCGGCGATGGAAGAAAGTTTGGCGGAGGACTGGGGATTTCGGCCATCAACCTTTTTCATCAACCCTACGTGCTCAAGACGGACTTCATCCTCTATCAGGACCTCGACCAGCGTGCGTCCTTCTCCATCTCCAACGACGCGGCCTTCCGGGTTTTCGACCGAAACTTCTCCTTCGAGTTCTTGTCGACCTGGTACAAGGACGGCGACGAGGATTTCTTCGGCATCGGCCCCGACACCTCGGAGTCGAATAAGTCGGAATTCGGCTTGCAACGTTTCGTGATCGGAACTCGCTTCGGTTTCGAACTGATCCATAACCTCAGCCTTTCGCCGCGCATTTTCTTCGACACGGCCCTGTCGAACAATGGGCACGCGGATTTTCCGGATTCCGTCGAGGCGAACTTTCCTCCTTCCGAACTCGCGGGTTTCGGGCGCACCATCTCCTATCTCGATTTTGGCTTTCGTTTGGCTCATGACGACCGCGATCCCGACATCAATCCCAGGCACGGCGGTTTGCGCGAGCTGACCTTTCACCGTTTCATGGGCGTCGGCCAAAAGGGATTCGACTATTTTCAATGGGACGTCGACGTCGAACAGTACTTCCAATTGTGGCATCCTCGTCTGGTGCTTTGGCTGCACAATGGTTGGACCTTCCAGAAAGAGTCGGGAGGCAGCCAAATTCCCTTCTATCGCCTGGCCGAATTGGACGTGAATTCACCCCTGCGGGGATTCGACAAGGGCCGGTTCCGCGATCGCGGCAGCGTCGTGTTCAACGTCGAATTCCGATACCCCATCTGGGACAACGTGGACGGTACGGTGTTTTTCGACACCGGGCGAGTCTTCGACGGGATATCCAACTTCGCCTTCAAGGACTTCAAGCTCACGGGTGGAGGAGGCCTTCGCGTGACGGTGAACGAATTTTATCTCTTCAAGCTGGAGGTCGCGACCGGCGGAGAAGGCGTGAATGTGATTTTCCGAGCTGTCCAGAATCTGTAAAGAATAGGAAGTTAATTGCCCATAACCCTCGAAATACTCTGGCGGGATAATTCCTGAGGAAAATGTGAGAGGCCAGGGATTTCAGCCCTTGACAGTTCATTAAAGCTCCTTTACGAAAGAGATAATGTTTCAGAATTTCGCCCAATCTTGTCCCACCTCTTGCTGCATGCCCTGCTGTTGCCGGGCGATGTGTATGCAGCCGACGGCTTTCGGGACGGGCGAAATGAAGCTTTGCTAATCTTCTCTTCGGTCGACCCCTCCAAGCGTCGGCGCTAATCCACCAAAACCGAATCTCAAAAGCACGAACCCAAATCGCAGGTTTTCTCGTCCGCATCGTCGGTCGATAGGTTCCTGCAAGGAACGGATTTGTGTCCTTTACGGATAGGAAGAAGAATATGAGCAGCCTTCAAGACAGTAAAACCCATGGCCATTCCAAGCCCAAAGCCCAGGTTTCCGC
>JAIOPF010000269.1 GCA_021414045.1 Deltaproteobacteria bacterium
GGCCATTTCAGCGCCCAAGAATTCGACGAAAAACTCGCCCAAGACCTGCAAGCCCGCGACAAGCTCAACAAGACCCTCTGGAATTCCCTCGAGTGAAGAAATCCTCCGGACAAAGGCCACGATGGATTTTGGTGACCGGGCTTTCCGGCGCCGGCAAGACCACCGCGCTGAAAGTGCTGGAAGACGAAGGTTACTTCAGCATCGACAACCTTCCCTTGGGGCTGCTCCCCTCCTTGCTCGGCATGCTGAAAAAATCGCGGCGACATTTCCCCAAGGTCGTGCTGGGAATGGACGCCCGGGAAAAGAACTTCCTCGACTCCTATCCGGAAGTCTTGAACGCCCTTCGCGAGGCGGGCATTCGCCCCGAAATTCTCTTCTTCGAATGCCAGCCCGCGGTCCTGATCCGCCGCTACTCCGAGAGCCGGCGGCCTCACCCCCTGGGTCGCCGCTCCTCGCTGGCCAAGGCCATCGCCGAAGAGCAACGCCGGCTGGCACCGCTGCGGGACAAGGCGACCAAGATTTTCGACACCACCGAGGTCAACATTCACAGCCTGAAATCGATGCTGCGCCGCTATCTGCACGGCTCGGCGAAAAAGCCCAAATTCGAGGTGCATCTGCTCTCCTTCGGCTTCAAAAACGGGCTCCCGGCCGAGGCCGACCTGGTCTTCGATGTCCGCTTTTTCCAGAACCCTTTTTTCGTACCGCAGCTGAAGGGGCTTGACGGTCGCTCCCGGCCCGTTCAAAAATTCGTGCTTGAACAGAAGATCGCGAAAACCTTTCTGGCCCAGGTGCTGAAACTGTTGAAATTTCTATTGCCCCTCTACCAGAAAGAGGGGAAGTCTCAGCTGACCATCGCGGTCGGCTGCACGGGAGGGCGACATCGCTCGGTGGCCGTCGTCGAGGCGCTGGGGAAAAAGCTCCGGGGACCTCGGTGGGAGCTGCAAACGCTGCATCGCGATATCGCCCAAGGGTAATTTATGCTGGGATACGTCATCGTCACACATGTCGGCATCGGTCGCGAAATGCTCAAGGCCGTCGAGGAGATCCTCAAAGAGAAACTCCCGATGGCCGTGGTGGAGGTCGATTCGACCCGCCCTCCCGCGGAGGCCCATGACCGCATCGAGGCGGCCGTGGCGGGTTTCAACGACAAAGAAGGCGTCTTGATCCTGACCGACATCTTCGGTGCGACCCCTACCAATCTCTGCCGCGACATGCTCACCCGTGGGAAGGTGGCCGTGGTGACAGGGATCAATCTCCCGATGGTGCTGAAGGCGGCGACGGCTCGCTTCGAAAAAGGCGCCTCCGAAGCCGCGGAGTTCCTCAAGAACTATGGCTGCGACAACATCCGAACCTTTCCTTAAAGAATGAAAGAACAAACCCATGCTCGCTGAGAAAGACCTGAAGATCAAAAACAAGCTGGGCCTTCATGCCCGCGCCGCGGCGCAGCTCGTGAAGACCGCCAACCGCTTTTCCAGCGAGGTGACGGTCAGCAAGGACCGCAACTCCGCGAACGGGAAAAGCATCATGGGCGTGCTCACCCTGGCCGCCACTTGCGGCAGCACCGTCAAGATCCGCTGCGAGGGCGGCGACGCCGAAGAGGCCATGCAAGCCATCGAACAATTAATCGACGCCAAATTCGGAGAGGATTAGCCCCGGGTTCGGAATGAAAAACGATAAAAAAAAACCGAAAAAGCCCGCCCAAGCCCTCGAACTGGGCGGCATCATCGCGTCGCCCGGCATCTGCATCGGCGAGGCCTTCGTCTTCGAGAAGACGAGCCTCAACCTGCCCCGCTATTGGGTGAACAACAAGGAGATCAACCACGAGATCGAGCGTTTCCAACAGGCCCTGCAAAAGGCCAAGATCGAGATGGAACGCATCAAGGACAAGCTCTGCAAATTCGACGGCAAGGAGCAGATCCATATCCTCGAGGCCTACGGGCTCATCCTGCAGGACGAGATGCTCACCCAGAATACGATTCAGTCGATCAAGACCGAGCACATCAACGCCGAATGGGCCCTCTACAAGAATCTCGAGAAGGTGAAGGCCGTCTTCCTCGACGTCGCGGAGGGGCATTTCCGCGAGAGAACCACTGACCTCGACTATATCGGCGAACGCATCCTGAGCCATCTTTCCGGCAAGTCCGACGATCTCTTCAAGAACATCCCGCCCCAAGCCATCATCGTCGCCCATGACCTCTCGCCGGCCGAGACGGCCCAGCTCATCAAGTTCAAGATCAAGGGCATCGTGACCGAAATCGGCGGGAAGACCAGCCACACCGCCATCATCTCTCGGGCCCTCGAGATTCCCGCCGTGGTCGGTTGCGCGGGAGTCACCCAGCGCGCGCACAGCGGCGACCGAGTGATCGTCGACGGGATGAACGGCGGCGTGATCCTCAACCCCAGCGCCAAGCAAGAGCGCGAGTTCGAGTTGAATCGCCAGCAAGAAAGCGCCAAGCAAAAGGTGCTGCTCAAGGACATCCACCTGCCCGCCGAAACGCGCGACGGCTACCGCGTCCGCTTGGCCGCCAACATGGAACTCACCGAGGAAATCCATTCGATCAAGGAGCATGGCGCCGAGGGAATAGGCCTGTATCGCACCGAATTCCTCTTCCTCAACCGCAAGCAAAGCCCCACCGAAGAGGAGCATTTCGAGAATTACAAGAAGGTGCTAAAATCGGTTTACCCCCACTATACGACGATTCGCACCCTCGACATCGGCGGCGACAAGATCCCGACGAACCATTCCTATGAGGTGGAGACCAATCCGGCCTTGGGACTGAGAGCCATTCGTTTTTGCTTCAAGGAAAAGGCGATCTTCAAGACCCAGCTCCGCGCCATGCTGCGGGCCAGCGTCTTCGGCAAGCTCAAGATCCTGCTCCCGATGATTTGCGACCTCGAGGAGCTGCGTAAGGCGAAGGCGATGATCGAGGAGGTCAAGCACGACCTGGACAAAGAGAAGATCGACTACGATCCACGCGTGAAACTCGGCATCATGATCGAGGTTCCCTCGGCGGTCATGGTCGCCGACGAACTGGCTAGAGAGGTCGACTTCTTCAGCATCGGAACCAACGACTTGATCCAGTACACCTTGGCCATCGACCGCGGGAACGAGAACGTCGCCTATCTCTACCGTCCCCTGCACCCCGCCGTCCTGCGCATGCTTGAGAAGGCGATCGACGCCGCCCACCGCGAACAGATCGAGATCAGCGTCTGCGGCGAGATGGCCGGCGAACCCATGTTCATCCTGATTTTGATGGGATTCGGGCTGAACGAGCTTTCGATGAACGCCCTGTCCATTCCCAAGGCCAAACGCATC
>JAIOPF010000339.1 GCA_021414045.1 Deltaproteobacteria bacterium
AGTGGTTGCCAGCTCAGTGGCGCCTTGTCCGGTGACATCGTTAATTTTTGGATCTTGGCCGGGAGCGCGCTTCCGGGCTTATTCCTAATGCGGCGCCGTCACGCCTAAGCCTTTCATCCAAACCCACCTCTCCCAAGGCGCCCGGTTTAATCCGGGCGCCTTTTTATTTTTCTAGGAAATAATAGAAATATTAGAAAATATTTGAGTCCCTCTTGAGAATTAAATCAATAACTCATTGAAATTACTGAGATCATGAGGTGGCACTCGCCTTGCATTTATATCTCTTCGTAAGGCGAGAGCCTTACCAACAACCATGAAAATGGGTTGCTTGAACCGATATGGCGGGGGATGGGCACTCCCCCGCCTTTTTCACCTCCCAAATCAGGTGCCCTCCTCGGATTTCTACGGAGGCCTCGGCATTATTCGAAGGCGCTCGTGTTCCAAACCCTGGTCGGTTGAGATGGCCCCACCGTCTTCCGATCATGGAGGAACGTCGAGCCCGGCGAACGCCGGGGCCTCTTTCATTTTTACCGAAGATAAAATATTCCTGATCTGATAAAATCATTTTGAAAATTTTTTTTCAAAAAAAACTGAAAAACTCCATTGTTTAACGAGACAACTCCCAGCCCCGAAATGACGATAAGTTCATGGGTAAGGTGATGAAAAATCGAGCTAAAAACCTCCGAAATCCCCTGCAAGGCTTCCTGGGTGTGATGGCCGCCCTGATGGCGCTATTTTTGACTCAATGCAGCGGCGGGCTCAGTGGTGGTCCCTCGGGCGCCGTGGACAGTGGCGCCGCAGCCAACGTCGAAGCCAACCAAGGGCAGGCGACTCCCACCCATTTTGGCGGCGTCGATAACCCCGCGCCGGATTGGACTGGCTGCGGCGATATGGTCGATGAAAACGGCAATCCCTTAACCCCCGAGGAATGCCTTAAAAGACTGAAGGAAAAACGCGATCAATATGAAAAGGCCGCCGCTGGAGAAGACTTGCCTATTCCAACGCCGACGTCCGACGTCGAGGAAAGCAATCCCGTCCTCAAGCTCCCGAAATAACCTTTCTTTCCAAGAGCCGGCTCAATGCCGCTCCAGGAATTTCCTCAGCAACACCGGTTTGCGCGGGATATCCATCTTTTCCATCTTCGCATAGATGCTCTTGATGCTCAGGCCCAGATCGTCGGCCACTTTTTGCTTATCCATCTCGTATTTCTTCAACGCGGCGATGATCAGGCTGCGTTCTTCATCCTTGCCGTCGCCGGAAGATCGTGATCCTGGCTCCTCGGGCAGGGATTCGAATTCACCGCCTTCGGATTCCTCCGTGTTTTCGAGTTGGATGCGCAGGATGTCCCGCGTGATGGGATTGCCCTGGGCGAAGAGCAGGAGGTTGCGCAAGAAGCCCTCGAGCTGGCGGATATTGCCGGGCCAAGATTGGCCCAACAGGAAATCGAAGACATCGGCATCGATGGGCGCGCTTTTCAATCCGTATTCCTGCGAGATTTTCCTCACCAGGTGATGCGTCAGGGCGGGAAGGTCTTCCCGGCGCTCGCGGAGCGGCGGGAGGGCCAGCATCATGCCATTGATGCGGTAAAAAAGGTCTTCTCGGAATTTTCCCTGCTTCACCAGTTTTCGCAAGTCGCGGTTGGAGGCGGTGATGAGGCGCACGTCAATCTTGACCTTTTTGTTGGCCCCGACGGGACGAACTTCGCCTTCCTGAAGCACTCGAAGCAGTTTCACCTGCATGCCCGAGGGCATGTCGGCCACTTCGTCCAGGAAGAGGGTGCCTCCAGAGGCCTGCTCGAAGAGCCCAATGCGGTCCCGGTCGGCGTGGGTAAAAGAGCCTTTCTTATGCCCGAAGAGCTCGCTTTCGAGGAGGTTCTCCGGGATGGAACTGCAATTCTCCGAGACGAAGGGGCCGGCCTTGCGGTCGCTGTATTCGTGGAGCGACCGGGCGATCAATTCCTTGCCGGTGCCGGATTCTCCGAAGACCCAGACGGGAATACGGGTTTGGGCGACGTGGTCCATCAGCTGAAAGACCTTCAGCATCTTGGGTGAGGCGCCGACGATCTCTTTGTAGTCGTGCTTCAGTCCCTTGCGGGCCGCCTCCAGCTCTTGAGCCAGAGTCTCGATATGCTTGCTCTGGGTTTCGACTTGGGTGGCCAGGACGGAGTTGTTGCGCTGCAGTTTTTCCAATTTGCGAGCCTTCTCGATGGCCATGCTCACCTGGCCGGAGAAGCCGTTGACGAGGGCGATGTCCTCCTCCGAGAAACAGTCGATTTTGTAGGTATGGTCCAAGTAGATGGCGCCTAGGATTTTTCCCGAGATTTCCAGGGGCACCGCGAGGATGGACTTCAATTGGTATTTCTGGACGGAGAGCATCTCTTGGAGCCTCTCGTCAAGCATGGCATTCTCGGTCAACATGGGCGTGCCTTTTTGGATGGCCGCTTCCATGGCCGAGAAGGAGATTTTGAATTCCTTCTCGTTCAGGGTCTGATGATTGAGGTGGCGCGCCGTCTTGATCTCGTAACCCTTCCAATCCCCCTTGGAGCCATCCTCGGTTTTAAGCAGGAGAAAACCCCGTTCAGCGGCGGTGATCTCGATGGCGGCGTCCATGACTCGCTCGAGAATGCGGCTCAAGTCGTCGAGATGATAGATCTGGCGGGCGATTTCGCAGAATTGCCGGAATCGCGTCGGCTTCGACGAGGCTTCGGTCAGAGGTTTTGCCAATTCGGCCTCGAGGTCCGAGAGCTTGCGGTTCTTTTCGAAATCCATGGTGAATTCCTCCGGTAAGGATCGTTTTAAAGCAAGTCGGTGTTCTTGGCATAAAGAAAAAACTTTCGCGGCCAGTCCGGGCAAACGCTTTCTCCTCAGATGGAGCGCGAGGGTTCCCAGCAGTTCAAGCCGGGTTTCGAAGCGGGGTTCGGCCTCGATTTTGGCCACGAGGCGGGAGAAGTCTTCCGATTCTTCGCTGGGGTTCATCATCCATTCCAAGGTCGCGGCTGTGGCCGCATAGGCGGGAAGGGCGATCGTCTTCGAAACTTTTTGAAAATTCCGCCAAGCTTGGGCATCGTTCCACGGACCCTCGGCTGCCAGCGAGCGAAACCGCATCCACTCCGCGGATTCGCTCTGCCAAGGGGAGGCTCGTTCGGAGGATTTCAGCCCCTCGGCCAATCGGCGCGCTGACTCCCACTGTCCGAACCGCATCGCGGATTCGCCTCGAAGCAATAGGATCCACTCCCAAAGGCCGGCCTCTTCCAATTCAGCTCGCGAGCCGGCCAGGACTCGGAAGATCTTTTCCACGCTTTCAGGAAGCCCAGCGCTCGAGTAAAAGGCCGCGAATTGAAAATGCATGATGCGTCGGTCCTCCTCGTTGCCGAGAAGGCGGAGGATTTTCTCCGAGGAGCGAAGGAATTCGTGCGCTTCCGAAAGGCGTCCGGCTTCCAGGGACAAAAGAGCCCGATTTCCGCGGTAGCGGGCCCATTGCACGACGGATTCGCCCTTGGGCACCAGCGCGAAGATCCTGTCGAAAATTTTCAGGGCGGCCTCATCCCGGCCCTCCAAGCGTTCCAACATCGAGAGCGAATGCAGCGTCGCCGCTAGCGCCCCCGCCTTGCCGGCCGTTTCGTAGCGAAGCCGCGCGGCTTCCAAGCTTTCGCGGGCCTCCTTGAGCCGCAACAGCGACATGTCGAGTTCGCCTAGGCGGTGCAAGTTCTCGGCTTCGATGTCGGGATCCTCGACGCCCAAGCCTTCGGCGGCGACGAGCCGCTCGCGAGCTAGCTCTAGATTGCCCGCGCGTTGGGCGGCGGTCGCTAAAAGATGCAAGGCGCGGGCTTGATAAGGGCGTAGCGCTGGATGCTTGCGAGGAGTTCCCGTATTCACCGCTTGGAGCAAGCTGGTTTCGGCTTCTCCTTTCTTTCCCCAGGAAAAATAGACCAGGCCTTGATAATAATGCAGCTTGACCGTCTGAAGTTTCGAGGCGTCGTCGCCGCGCAATCGGTACCAATGGGAGTAGGCCTCCAAGGCTTCGGAGTGATGGCCCAGTCGAAAATAAATTGGGGCCTGTTGGGCATGGATTCTCCCGCGAAGTTCGTCGTCCAAGGGATATCGTAGTGCGCGCTCGATCCAATCCGCGGCGCGAGGATATTCTCCAAGGGACATTTGTTCGGTGACGGCTTCTAGAATGGAGCCGCTGATCGCCTCAATGTCTCCGCAACCCAGGGCATGGTGCAGTCGGCGAGAAGCTTCCATTGCTCGTCCGGCCCGCAGCCAGGCGCGGTGGGCGGCTTCGGCCAGAGGCGCAGGCAAGGCCTCGTTCCAGTAGGTCCGGAAGGACGGCGTGGTCAGGGAGATGCGGAAGGATTCCGAAGGCCGCACGGAGAGGATGCCTTCGCGCTCGAGTTCGAGAAGTTCCTCGCCGAAATCGATATTGAAACTGGCGCCGAGTCTGGCGGCCTCCTCCAAGAGCGGATCCTGCCAGGCGACCAAAAATAGGGCGAGGGCCCGGCCTGCCTTTTCCGAGAGCCGTTTCCAACGCGACCGAACCGAGGCGAGCAGGGGACGGCTGCGTTCCACGGAAGGTTCCAGGCCACTGCCGCCGCGCAGGCGCAGAAATTCTCTCCATAATAAAGGCCTCCCACCCGTCCAGCGAAAGGCTTCCTCCTTTTCCGCGGC
>JAIOPF010000340.1 GCA_021414045.1 Deltaproteobacteria bacterium
ATCATCCAGGCCGCGGTGCCGATGACGCAGAAGAAGCCGATGGGAACCATATACTTCCAGCAGAGGGTCATGAGTTGGTCCATGCGAATACGCGGCAGGGTCCAGCGCAATTGAATGACCAAGAAGATGATGGCCAAGCACTTCAGTTGGAAAAAAACCAGCTGCAAGACTTGCGGCAGCCAGCTGGCGGCGGAAGCCGAAGCGACCGAGAGGCTTTGCGGGATCTGCCAGCCGCCGAGGAAGAGCGTGGTCAGGATGGCGGCCATGACATAGAGATTCGCCCACTCGGCGAAGAAGAAAAACACGAAGCGCATCCCGGAATACTCGGTATTATAACCGCTGACGAGTTCGCTCTCGGCTTCGGGCAAGTCAAAAGGCGCCCGGTTGCCCTCGGCGACGAGGGAGGTGAACAAGATGAAGAAGGCGACCAAGGTGAAGGGAGTCGAGAAAATGAACCACTGCCAGGGATGGGCCCCTTGGCTGGCGATGATCTTTTGCATCGACAAGGATCCCGCCGGCAACAAGACCGTCAGGGCCGCCAATCCGGCGGGAATTTCGTAGCTGATGACCTGGGCCGCGGCGCGCATCCCTCCGAGCATTGACCACTTGCTGCCAGAACCCCATCCCGCCATGACGAGTCCGACGACCGTCAACGAGGAAGTCGCGAAGACGTACAAGATGCCGACGTTCAGATCCGCGACGATGAGCTTGCTGGCGAAGGGCAAGGCGACGAAGGTCGTGAACATACCCAGAAAAACTAGGTAAGGCGCTATGATGAAGAGCGGCTTGTCCGCCGACTTGGGGATCAAGTCTTCCTTCAGCAGGCTCTTGATGCCGTCCGCGAGGAACTGCAAAAGCCCTTGAGGACCGACGCGGTTGGGACCGATACGGTCCTGCATGCGACCGGCGATGCGGCGTTCGATGAAGCTTAGGATTCCCGCGAAGGGAGAGACGAAAACCATCAAGAGCAGAAGGGCGAAGCCAAATTGCACGAGGACCTGCACCACCCATAGCGGGGCGCCCCAGAGGAAATTATCATGTAGATAGTTCGCAAAATTTTCCATGTCAAAACCGTCTTTATCGGTCGATTTCCGGAGCCACGACGTCGAGGCTCGCGATCAAGGTGACCAAGTCCGCGATCATCATGCCCTGGCTGATTTTTTGGATGATAGCCATCCCGGTGAAAGACCCGGTTCGGATCCGCAGGCGGAAAGCCTTCGCGGAACCGTCGCTGATCAAATAATAACCCATATCGCCGCGCGAAGACTCGGTGCGGACATAAGCCTCTCCCACCGGCGGCTTCAATACCTTGGGCATCTTGGCCAAGATATCGCCCTCCGGGATGCGCGAGAAACACTGCCGCAAAATCTTGATGGACTCGCGGATCTCGCGGACGCGCACGATGTAGCGGTCGAAACTGTCGCCGACCTCGCCCTGCTCGCCGTGCCCGACGATCACCTTGAAATCGAGCTCCGGATAGATGGAGTAAGGGATGTCGCGGCGCAGGTCGTAATCGACACCCGAAGCGCGCAGGTTGGGGCCGACCAAGTTGTAGGCAATCGCGTCCTCGCGGCTGATGGTGCCGACCTTCGAGAGACGCTCGATGAAAATCTTGTTGGCGGAGACCAGGCGCTCGAATTCGTCCCATTGCGGCTCGAAGCGGTCGAGAAAATCAAGGCAACGCTCGCTGAAGTTCGGGGGCATGTCATAGGAGACGCCGCCGATGCGGACGTAATTATAAGTGAGGCGCTGCCCGCAGAGGGCCTCCATCAGGTCGTTGACCTTCTCGCGTTCTTTGAGGGCGTGGATGAAGGGAGTCGCGGCGCCGACGTCCATCGCGAGGGCGCCGACCGACAGCAAATGCGAGATGATGCGGTTGAATTCGGCGGCGATGACGCGCAAAAATTCGGCGCGGCGCGGAACTTCGAGGCCCAGCAACTTTTCGACCACCATCGCATAGCCCTGGTTGGCGTTCATCGCCGAGAGATAATCCGCGCGGTCGGTGTAGGGCATGAAGCCGTTGTAATCGCAGATCTCGCCGATCTTCTCGATGGAGCGATGGAGATATCCCACGTCGGGCATGGCCTCGCTCATGACCTCGCCATCCGTCTTCACCACGAAGCGAATAACACCGTGGGTGGAGGGATGTTGGGGTCCCATGTTGAGGAGCATTTCTTGCGATTGAATCGTCATCTTAAAATTCCGTCTTTGTTCGGGCGCTGGACGCCTACGAATTCAACAGTGAAGGCCGGGTCGTGGCCATCCCGTGGTACTCTTCTTGTTCTTTGTAATCTTTCCTTAAAGGGTGCCCCACCCAATCGTCCGGCAACATAATACGACGCAGGTCGGAATGACCGGTGAACACGGTTCCGATCAGGTCGTAAGCCTCGCGCTCCTGCCAATTGGCCGTCGGATAGACGCCTTCGACGGTGGGAACCTGGGGGCTGGCCTTGGGCACGCGGACCTTGAGGGTCACCGAATGCCGTTTGGGGTACGAAAAGAGATGATAGACCGTCTCGATATCGTCCGGCGGAGCATCGACGCCCGTCAGATTGCTCAGGCAATCGAAGGCCAAGAGACCCTCATCGCGGCAAAAAGTCAGGATCTCGACGATCTTGGCCGCGGGCACGGTCAAAAAGGGATCTCCCGCGCGATCCGTGGTCGGGACCAAGCCTTCAAACTTCTCCTGCAAGGTTTTGGCGATTTCGTCGAAAGTCATCGTTGCCTCAGCTCGCGCGGCGCGCGAATTTCTCTTTCATCATTTTTTCTTGGATCTTGAGCAGACCCTGCGTCAGCGCCTCGGGGCGCGGCGGGCAGCCG
>JAIOPF010000249.1 GCA_021414045.1 Deltaproteobacteria bacterium
CAAAGCCTGATCGTATTCTCCCATGCAGATATAGCGGGAAATTTTTGGCGTTATCCCGCGTTCGAAACCGGAAAATTTCGCGTCGGTCAGGGCGTAGGTGATCTGCCGCGCGCGGTCGGCCCGGAAATTAAAAAAGATCACGGCATCACCGTCGGAAATTTTCGCAATGGGAATACCCTGCGCGTCGACGTGAACGAGGGGCTTGATGAACTCGTCCCCTTGCCCCGCATCATAGGAAGCTTGGATGGAGGCATGCAGATCCCGGCTCGCCAGCCCCTCGCCAGCCACCAGGGCGCGGTAGGCGAGTTCGGTGCGGTCCCAGCGCTTGTCGCGGTCCATCGCGTAATAGCGGCCGATCACGGTGGCGATCTCTCCCACGCCAATCTCTTCGATCTTCGCTTCCAGCTGCTTTAGATAATCGTTCCCGCTGGTCGGAGGCGTGTCGCGCCCGTCCATGAAGGCGTGGATGGCGACGCGCTTCAATCCCTGCTCGCGAGCCACGCGCAGCAGGGCGTAGAGGTGGTCTTGGTGGGAATGCACCCCGCCGTCGGACAGGAGACCCATCAAATGGAGGGTGGATTGATTTTTTTTGGCGGCCTCGAAGGCCGAGACCAAATCGGGATTCGAGAAAAAACTTCCATCTTCGATGGCCTGGTAAATTCGGGTCAATCCCACCAAGGCGATGCGGCCGGCTCCGATATTGAGATGCCCCACTTCGGAATTGCCCATCACGCCCGCGGGAAGACCCACGGCATGCCCGGAGGCGTCCACCGCCGCGTGGGGATAGGCCTTCATCCAAGCGTCGTAATGGGGCGTCGCGGCCAGCGCGATGGCGTTGTTCTCGCGGTCCGGATTGAGACCCCAGCCGTCGAGGATGATGAGCATGAGAGGCTGTTTCAATGGGAATTCCTATTCATGGTGGTAGGGCACGTTCTTCAAGATGGTCAGGGCGCGGTACAGCTGCTCCAGCGTCAAAACCCTAGCCAACTGATGGGGCAAAGTCAATTTGGAGAGGCTTAGGCAGCGTCCCGCCTTCTCCTTAACGGACTCCGCGATCCCAAAGGCGCCGCCGATCAGAAAGACGATCTCACCCACCGGTTTTTGGAAAAGCTCGCCCAACTCGAAGGCCAAATCCACACTGGTCCACTGCTCGCCTTTTTCGTCGAGCACGACCAAGAAAGCGCCCTTCTTCAGGTGCTTCTCGATGCGCTCGGCTTCCTTTTCCAGGACCCGCGGGACCTCGTTTTTGGAGGCGATCTTTTCGTCGGGGATCTCGACGACTTCGAAGGGATGAAAATGCTGGATGCGGCGCTGATATTCCTTGGCCAAGTTCTGAAAGGCCTCCTTCTTGATCTTGCCGACGGCCAGCAGCTTCAGCTTCATTTGCGCTTCTTCTTTTTCGGCGGGGATTTTTTGCGCGGCGCGGGGGCGCTTTTTTTTGGTTTGGGCTTGCCCTTCAACTTTTTCTTGGTTTTTTTGGGAGCCGCCTTCTTGACGGCCGCCTTGGGCTTCGCCGGAAGCTTCACGCCGGCTATGGAAATTTCCGCGGCGTCCGACCACATTTGGTCGAGGCCGTAATATTGCCGTTGCCCCTCTAGAAAGACGTGCAACACGACGTCGCCGTAATCCAAGAGCACCCACTGCCCGCTCTGCAAGCCCTCGTAGCTGATCGGGAGGCGGCCGTCCTTCTTCTTGAGTTTCATGTGGACGCGGTCGGCGATGGCCTTGACCTGGCGGTCGCTGGTGCCCGTGCAAAGGATGAAATAGTCGGTATAGCTGACCAATTCGCGCAGGTCCAAGATCTTGAGGTCTTGGGCCTTGGTATCTAAGGCTTCCTGGGCGATTTCTTTGGCGAGAACAAGAGTATCCATGAGTTTTTAAGCAATCTAGTCGCGAATCTGGCCTTCGCCGCGCACGACATATTTTTGGGTGGTGAGTTCTTCGAG
>JAIOPF010000014.1 GCA_021414045.1 Deltaproteobacteria bacterium
CGAGCTGTCGGGCAACGAAAAGTTCTCGATCGTTCTCTTCGCCGCCAACGAGGGAGGCGGAGTTTTCGACTTCCAACTTTCCGGACTGAACAGCCCGGCTCAATCGAAGTTCCTCTCCAATCCGGGCGAAGTACCCCTGGAAAACGACAGCGCCGATGCGGAAGAAGACGCGGACGCGACCTCCGCCTTGCACGAGCGACTCCGGGAAAAGGAAGGCGAATTGGTCGACCTGGAACCCTACTCTCCGGGAAGCTCGGAAAATGCGGGCGCCGGCAAGGCCATGGCCGTCACCCGGAATTCCTGCGCCAACGGGCGCGGCATTTACTTTAACGTGCTCAGTTCTCTGTCGAACAACAGCGTCTATGAAACGGTCTGCGGCATTGAAGTGCGCCGCGGAGGCAACGCGGTTTATTATATCGACGAAAGCGTCATCAATGACTTGGACGACGGCGCCTTCAATGCCATCCTGGACGATTTCGAGGCCAAGATCCCCCACGAACGAGGCCTCTTCGGCGGCGAATCCGACGTGGACGAAAACGGGACCTTCTCGGTACTGTTCTCCCCGGCCGTCAACCGGCTCGGAAATTCCGGCGGCGGTTTCATCACGGGGTACTTCTTCGGCGGCGACCTCTATCCCAAAAGCAGCATTCCGGGCAGCAACGAGCAGGAAGTTTTGTTCCTCTGCGTGCCCGACCCCAAGGGGACCTGGAACGTCCCTCTGGATCGGGGTTTCTGGAATTCCAACCTCGGACCCTCGGTCCTCCCCCATGAATTCCAGCACATGATCAGCTTCAATCAGCATGTCCTGCTCCGCAACGACGGAGCCGAGGAAGCATGGGCGAATGAGGGCATCAGCCATTTCATCGAAGACCTGAAGGCCGATGGGTCCCTTAACTCGGTGGGCCCGGAAAACCCCTCCCGGGTCTTCCTCTACCTGGCGGCGCCCGAGAACGCCCCCTTCACGACCGGAATTTCCATCCCCCAACGCGGCGGCGCCTACCTCTTCTTGCGCTATCTCTATGAGCAAGCCAATCTCGGCCGCTACCCCGGATCCGACAACGGTTCGGATTTCTTGAAGAAAATCCTACAAAGCGGCATCAAGGGCATCCCCAACCTCGAACACGCCACCGGTTGGTCCTTCCGGAATTTACTCCTCGATTTCTATGCCACGGTTCAGCTAAGCAATCAGGGGGTCTCTTCGGACCCCCGCTACAACCTCCAAGGAATCTCTTTGGTGGGATCCCAAAGCGACAATCGCGGAACCGTGCTGCAGGGCGTCACCGGCCATGAACTGAAAAAGGTCCCTTTTGGGAGCCAAGTCCAATCCCCGGGCGCCTATTTCTTGGAAGTCAGTGGAGATACCCTGATAGCCGCAGGACAAGGCTTGAGCTTTTCCGCACCCGAGGGTATGATGGGTGGTGGAATCGTGATCCGAATCGAATAAAAGAAATTTTTAAAAGTCTCCTCATCCCAGGTCCAGCATGGGCCCAGGGGTTTTTACGAACCTCGGGCCCATGCTTTCTTTTAGCCCCCTCCTTTAGAATCAATTGCCTGAAATTGGGTCGTCTTCGAGAGCGGCCGCCAAGGATTGCTTTTCCATCGCCGTTTCCGACAAAAGCGGAAGCTCTTTCGCCCTTGGATACATCTGCAATCCACCTCGGTTGCATCGGTAGCGGGCATCCATTTGCTCTTGGCAGCGCAGCAAGGCGGCCTTCGCCTCTTCGGCGTTGGCGACCAGGGCCTTCGCGTTCTCGATCCGAACCTGAGCCTCGTCCCGCTTCGCGACCCACGCCTGTCGGGCGCTCTCGTAAGAGGCGATGTCTCGAAATTGCGAAAGCTCCGGGCAGGCACCCACGGTTTCCTCCACCGTCCGCCTCGACCAGGAAATGACTTCGGGCGACGAACCCCATTCCACCATCCTCGATAATCTTGGAACCACCGAAGCCCTGCCGCTGTTGGCCAAGACGATCAGAGCCAAATCCTTAAGATGAGCGTTTTGCCGAGGATCTTTCGCGAAAGCCTCCACCTTTTGCATCGCCCAGAGGACGTCCCCGAATCCCGAGGACATCTGCGCGTCGATGGCGCGCAGGAACACTCGATTCAAGGCCGAAAGAGCTTCTTGCTGAACGAGTCCGTTGGAATCCTGTAGCGCCTGAACCAATTTCCCCAGGACGGGTTCGAAGGCGGAGGCCGGCAGATCCCCGAGCAAGCGGAGGATCTGGGGCCTTTCCAGAACCAATTTCGGATCTTCCAAGGCCGCGAGGATGGCCTCGAGGGCAGGATCCCTTTTCCCCGCCTCGGTCGCCGAAAAAACGGCGAGCTTCTGAAGTGCGTCAAAACGCTCTTGGGGACTATCGCCGTCTCGCGCGATTTTAATCAGGTCTTGAACCGCCTCGTCGATTTCCTCCAAGCCATCGTTCAACGTCTCGCTTTCTTCCGGAGTCAGGCCATCGACCCGCTGGGAGGACAAGCGCAGTTCCAATGCGTTCGACGCGTTGGAAGAACTGTGATGCGAGAGCCACAAAATGCGTTTTTTGAGGGCGGCCTGCCCATTCTCGCCCGCCACCGCTTGAATGAATTTATCCCCAAAACCCGCCGCCGAAAGCGCCTTGCGCTCCGAGCCGTCGACGATTCCGTCTTCCATGGCTCGATTAAGGGCGTCTCTCTGCGCGTCCGTGAGACCGAGATCCTTTTGCCGTTCGGAACTTTGCACCACCAGAAACTTCGGCCTCTGGGAATAGGCTTCTCCTTTTCCGAAGACGGCATCGTGCTCGGAATAGCTATTCAATATCTCGGCGGCTATTTTCGGGTTATCGATGCTGGCGGTCATTGGGAGCTCCTTGATAAAATTCCTTCCCTCGCAGAGAAGGGATAGCAAGGCCGGGGCCAAGGGCATCGAAAACTCAACTTATTGTAATATTTACATTTTTACTGTTGTTGGATTTGATACTTTGCAATTCTTGCAAATCGTATTCACATCAGGTCACAAAAAAAAGCCGCTTCCTCGGGAAAAAACGTGTTGGATAAAAACCTCAACCTCAAGCAAGGGAATGAGTAGAATACCCAGATGAAGAAAAACGCCGTTCAATCAATCTTCTTTCTCGCACTCATCGTCCTCTTGGGAGCCTTTCGCCACATCCCGCAAGGAGCGAACGAGGAGATGCTGAATCAAGCCTTGGCGGGCCAAACCCTCATTTTCAACCGCCAATACAAGCAAGCCGAAGCTCACTTCAACAAGCTGGCCCAGCAATACCCAGACTCGCCTTTGGGATCCTTCGGTCTCATGGCGCTCTACAATGCGCGGATGTTCGAGAATTTCGACTTCTCCCTCGACAAGGACTTCGAGGAAGAACTGCGGCGCAATAAGCTCATCGTCGACAAAATCGCCGACTCCAAAACCTCCAGCGCCTGGGATAACTTCCTCTGCGGCGCGAGCAGCGGGCTAAGCGGATTCTATTACGTGCGCAAGGACGCGTATTTCAAGGCGATGAGCGAGAGCAACCAAGCCAAGAAGTGCCTCGAACGGGCCCTGGAGCTGGATCCCGAATTCGTCGACGTCAACTTAGGACTGGGACTTTTCAATTATTGGAAGAGCGTCTTCACCAGCCGCATCAAGTTTCTGCCCTTCTTCAAGGACAGGCGCAAGGAAGGCATTGACCAAATCCGCAAGGCCATCGACGAAGGGGCCGTCGTCAACGATCTCGCCACCGCCGCCTTGACTTTCGTCTATCACGAGGCGAACAACGGCCGCCTCGGACTGCCCCTCGCCCAGACGCTGTTGGATAAATACCCTTCGGACGTGATCATGAAGAATCTCAAGGGCAACTTCTTGTCACTGACTGGCCAAACCCAAAAGGCCGTCGAAGTGCTCGATGACGTCCTCAAGACGGCACCCGAGATCAACGTCGCCCGCTACTTCAAGGGACTGGCTTATTACCGGGCCAGAGATTTCGTCTTGGCGAAAACGGCTTTTGAAGAATTTTTGGCGAACAAACCCTCCCCCGCCTGGCAGGCCTATGCTCATTACATGCTCGGCGATATCGCCCTAAAAAACGGCCAAAGAGAGGAGGCTTGGAAGCAATTTAAAGCCGGCGAGAACGTTTATGGGAAATACGCCCCTAATCTCAAGATGATCCTCAAAATGAGAAAGAATGAGATCTAGTCCTCATCTTACCTTGCAAAAGCTTGACTTTGCTTGTTTTTCATAGCTAGGCTCGACCCACTGTGTCAAAAAGACGGTGGGCGCCGGCATGACACCTTTTCAAAAGGAGTGGTCCATTGGGTCTCCGAATCGTTCAGAAAAGCGACCTCAACAAGAAAAAACACCATAGCAAAATCGCCCTCGTCTTGGCGGGAGGCGCGATTTCCGGCGGCGCCTTCAAGGCCGGCGGACTCAAAGCCCTCAATGATTTCCTGGTCAACCGCAAGGTCACCGATTTCGACATTTACGTCGGGACTTCCGCCGGCGGCTTCTTGGCCGCGCCGCTCGCGGGCGGCATTCCTCCCGAAGAAATTCTCAAAAGCCTCGACGGCACCAGTGAACATTTCTCCCAGCTCTCCCCACTGGAAATCTATTATCCCAATTGGCGGGAGATGCTCGAAAAACCTCTCCAATATCTTTTCAACCGCTTCGCCTATGTTCCGAATATCCTGCTCGATTTTTTCCAAGCTTTGCCCAACATCAGCGACAGCCTGAAAAAGGGATTCTTAAAATTCGTCCAAGAGCCCAACTATTCGAATTACGAAAAAATGGTGCGCCCCTTGGCGCGGGCCCTCTATAGTGGGCGAGCGGCTCCTTCGGTGCTAAGCGCCATTCCCACCGGGATGTTCGACAATCACGCGCTTGAAGGCTTTTTAGCCGAAAACATGAAGAAGAACCATTTGAGCAACCACTTCAAGGTGCTCAAGCGATCTTCGGTTGGGACGAGAAGAACGACGTCACCATCAGCCAAGCCGTGCAAGCCTCCACCGCGATGCCTGGCTTCTACAAGCCGGTTCGCATCAAGGGCCTCGATTACATCGACGGGGGCGTGCTCAAGACGGCCAACGTCGATCTCGCCATCGAAAAAGGCGCCGAGCTGATCATCTGCTACAATCCCTTCCGTCCCCTAAAAAACATCGTCAACGTCGAGTACATGCGCGAGAAGAACCGCTACGTCACCAAGGACCCGCGCATCTCCGACAACGGGGTCTTCGGCGTCTTCAACCAAGTCTTCCGAACGCTCTACCATTCGCGCCTCCAAGACGGCATCAAGCGCTATGAAGAAGACCGCAGCTTCAAGGGCGACATTATTTTACTGGAACCCAAGGAAGACGACGCGACCTTCTTCCAGATGAATCCCTTTGCCTTCTGGACGCGGGCTAACGCCGCGAAGACCGGCTTCGAGTCCGTTCGCACGTCCATCCTAGGGCGCTTCGACGAGATCAAGGCCATCCTTTCTTCCTA
>JAIOPF010000250.1 GCA_021414045.1 Deltaproteobacteria bacterium
TTCGAGTTGGCGAAGCTGGGCGCCAACTGCAGCGGGGAAAAAAAGCCATGGCCCTACAAACCTCATGACCAGGAAGAGTTGCTGGCCCTGGCCGCCGAGATGAGCCGTTTCGATCCGCGCCTCCTAAGCATCCTAGCGGAATATTTCATGCTGCACTGGCGGGAAATCTCCCCGCAAAAACTCCGCGCCTGCTACGACAAGATGGAGACGCCACAAACGTTGGCCGTGATCGCCGAATTCGTCAAAGCCGCCGCCGGCGATCCCGAGCTGCGATACTTCGCCGATTACCTGCAAAAAGGCCTCAAAAAACTCCCCTTCCAGCTGTATTTCAGGGACCTCTATGTCCCCGGGGGAGAACTTTCCCGGCGCGCCGCGGACGAAAGCCTGTCCCAGTTTAAAAAATGGGGATTCTTCGCCCGCGAATCTCCCAGCGTGGATGTCTTCAAGAAAGTTTCCGTGGGATCGATGGATGCGGCCTCTCGGATCAACCTGCTCCGGCGCTTGTTCCAAACCAAAAAATCTCTCAGCCTGCGGGACTACATGGGCGCGCTGCAGCATTCGATCAGCCGCCAACAAGCGCTGCAGGATTTCGCCAAGATCGCGGCACTGCGAGGCGGCCGACAGGGGCGCGGGGCGCGGTGGGTGCTGAAGCTTAAGTAGATGCGATTTGCCGCCAAGGGGACCACGGATTTAGGGTTGAATTCCCTCCGGTAATTCCATAAGGACCAGGGGGCTCTTGGAGGGCCCCTTATGTCATTGACCGTCATTGGAACCGTCGCCCTGGATACCGTCGAAACCCCCTTCGGAAAACTCGAAGAAGGCTTGGGCGGTTCGGCGACCCATTTCGCCGCCTCGGCGACCTACTTCACGCCCCTGTCCCTGGTCGCCGTGGTCGGAGAGGATTTTCCCGAAAAGCATCTCGATTTCTTTCGGGATAGGTCCGTGGATCTGACGGGCCTAACTCGCCAAAAGGGCAAGACCTTCCGGTGGAAAGGCCGCTACGACCACGATCTCAACACGGCTCACACCCTCGACACGCAGTTGAATGTTCTCTTGGATTTTCATCCGCAACTGAGCCCCGCGCAAAAGAAAAATCCTTTCCTGTTTCTGGGTAACATTGATCCCGTCATCCAATCCCTCGGCATCGATCAGATGGAAGGCAAACCCTTCATCGCCGCCGATACCATGAATTACTGGATCACCGGTCACCGCGACAATCTGCTCAAGATGCTGAAGCGCGTGGACATGCTCTTGATCAACGAAGGCGAGGCGCGCTTGCTGGCCGACACCCCCAACCTGGTGAAAGCCAGTCGCATCATTCGCGGCATGGGTCCCAAGACCCTGATCATCAAGCGCGGCGAATACGGCGCCCTGGTCTTCCATGGTGAAGAGGTCTTCAACGCCCCCGCCCTGCCCCTCGAAGAGATCCAAGATCCCACCGGAGCCGGAGACTCCTTCGCGGGCGGTGTCCTGGGCTACTTGGCCAAGACCCAAGACATGAGTTTCCAAAATTTAAAGAAGGCCGTGATCTACGGCAGCGTCATGGCGAGCTTCATCGTCGAGAAGTTCAGCATGGACCGCCTCCGCGACCTGAACCGCAACGAAATCGATTCCAGATACCGCAGATTTTGCGAGCTGGCCCATTTTGACAACCTTGTAGGAGCCGTCTAGAGGCGCTTTGCAGCGCCCCCGCTGTCTTTATGTCTAAATTCCGAGAATCCAAGAAAAACTGGGAAGAAAAAACCCTCAAGAAGAACCTCGAGAAATCACCGGAATCGAAGCCCCGCTTTGAAACCACCTCCGGCATCGAGATGCAGCGCCTCTTCACGCCGGAATTCCCGGCGGATCCCGAGGCGGCCTATTTGGAAAAACAAGGTTTTCCCGGAGAATTTCCCTTCACCCGCGGCGTACAACCGACCATGTACCGCGGCCGCCACTGGACCATGCGCATGTATGCGGGCTTCGGCACCGCCGAGGAATCGAACGAACGCTACCGCTACCTCATCGCCAATGGGGGCACGGGACTGTCCGTGGCCTTCGATCTGCCCACGCAGATGGGTTACGACAGCGATTCGCCCCGCGCCATGGGCGAAGTGGGCAAGTCCGGCGTCGCCATCGACTCGCTCGAGGACATGGAAATCCTGTTCCGGGATATCCCCATGGACAAGGTCAGCACCTCGATGACCATCAATTCCACGGCCTCCATCCTACTCGCGCTTTATATGGGAGTGGCCGAGAAGCAAGGCGTGGCCTTCGACAAGATCAGCGGCACCATTCAAAACGATCTCTTGAAGGAATACATCGCCAGAGGCACTTACATCTATCCGCCTCAGGCCTCGATGCGCATCATCACGGACATCTTCGCCTACTGCAAAAACCAAGTTCCTAAGTGGAATACTATTTCGATCAGCGGCTATCATATCCGTGAAGCCGGCTCGACGGCGGTGCAGGAAGTCGCCTTCACGCTGGCGAACGGGCTGGCCTATGTGCAGGCCGCCGTCGACAAGGGCCTCGACGTCAACGATTTCGCCTCGCGACTCTCTTT
>JAIOPF010000304.1 GCA_021414045.1 Deltaproteobacteria bacterium
TTGCCGGTCCGTGCGGCCGTCGCGATTACTTTAGATAGACTTTTATCGACCTGAGGAGTTTCCCATGCATAGCCTGTTTGAATTCGAAAAATCCCAAATGCGCAGCGACATCCCCCAATTCAAATCGGGCGATACGATCAAGGTTTATTGTAAAGTGAAAGAAGGCGACAAAGAGCGCATTCAGCTCTTCGAAGGCGTCGTCATCGCCCGTCACAACGGCGGAATGCGTGCCAGCGTCACCGTCCGCAAAGTAAGTTATGGCATCGGCGTCGAGAGAATCTTTCCGCTTCACGCTCCCTTCATCGATCGCATCGAGGTCGGGACCGTCGGCAAGGTCCGCCGCGCCAAGCTTTATTACCTCCGCGCCTTGCGCGGCAAGAAGGCGCGTATCTTCGCCATGGACACTCGCCTTCAAGAGGCCGCCGTCTCGGTTCCGACGATTGACGCCGCTCCCTCGGGCGAAGCCTCCTAATCTCCATTCCTTGATTTAGCCGAAAATATTGGATGACCGCCGAAGCGGGAAGGGGTATTTCTTCGCCCATTCTTCTTTCGGATAATTCCCATGGTCGATCTCTACGCCGAAGAAAAGGTTTTTTACGCCCAAGGTTACTCGACTCTCGCCGGTGTCGATGAAGTCGGGCGAGGCTGCATCGCTGGACCGGTTTTCGCCGCGGCGGTCCTGCTCCCTCCGGACTTGCGCATCCCCGATCTCAATGATTCCAAGAAATTGAAGGCGTCGCTCCGGGAAAAGCTCAGCGAAATCATCCTGCGCGAGGCCATCTCTCATCATATCGCGATGGTTTCCGTTGAAGATGTCGACAGCCTCAACATCCTGTGGGCTTCGATGAAGGCGATGCGCATCGCCGTGGAAGGTTTGAAGCAGGTCCCCGCGCTGCTCTTGGTCGACGGCAACCGAGAAACCGATCTGCCGCTGCCGCAGAAAGCCCTTGTCGCTGGCGACGGTCGCTGCGCCTCCATCGCGGCGGCGAGCGTCATCGCGAAAGTGGCGCGGGATCGGTGGATGAGCGAGCAAGAGGCGCATTTTCCAGGCTTCAGTTTCGCGAAACACAAGGGCTACGGGACCGCGCAGCACCTCAAGGAATTGCGCGAGCATGGTCCGACGCCGCTGCATCGCCGGACATTCGCGCCGGTTCAAGAGCTGCTGTAAGGGCCATCCGTTGAATTTATGCATTATCTGAAGGATCTCTGGCACCAAATCCCGTGGTACGACATGGCCCGCCTCAGCGGATTGGGCGCGGTGTTTCTCGCGGTGGGTCTGGGCGTGATGATGGTCCCCTTGGGGCTGCCAGGCACCTGGGTGATCGTCGTTGGGGGCGTGCTCTATTCGATCTTCTTTCAATTCGACGGGGGCGTCACCTCGGCGATCAAGGTGAATGTCGTGCTGGTCGGCCTGGCGGTCTTCGGAGAGATCGTCGAGTTTGGCGTCGGCACCCTCGGCAGCAAGCCGCTCAACGTCAGCAATGGAGCCATCGTCTGCGCCTTCATCGGCGGCATCGTCGGGGCCATCGTTGGCGTGCCGATTTTCTTGATCGGTTCCTTGATCGGGCTTTTCATCGGCGCCTTTTTAGGCGCTCTCATCTATGAATGGGCGACTTTGAATAATTTTGGTCGGGCCTTCGTCAATGCGGGTGCCGTCTTGGCGACGCGGATGGTGGCGACCTTTTTAAAGACCACGCTGGCGGTGGGAATGGGCGTTTACCTGATCTTCAAGGTGTTCTGAGAAAGTTAATTGAAGACAGATCCCGCGAAATCGTGTTTAGTTATGTCCTGCAGAATTCATTTTTTTTATTTGTGACAGGGAGCGATCATGAACAAAAATCTGGGTGTAATTCGCGTTATTCTTAGTTCCTGCATCGTCGGTTTAATTGGATTCGGCTGTTCTTCAGGTTCCGCTCCGAACACCTGTACGAACCTGGATCCCGCAAACCCCAGCGGAAATTCCGTGGAGATTTTCGACTCCTTCAATGTCGCCGGCGTGGTGAACGGCGGCAATCAGCCTACCTTTGGCATCGCGGTTCCTACGGTTATAACTTCGATGGCCACCTACCATTTCAACAATGGGCAAGGGGTGAATCCGGGGATGCTCGGCTTTTTGGATGCTCTCAACGACCAGTTGTTTTGCCCTTTCCAAGCGACGACGGATGCGGCCCAGGGACAGCCCGCGCTTAATTGGATCGCAACGCCGAATGTCACTCTTCAGCCTGGCGTGTATCAAGTGACCGACTCGGACTCCTCAACCTGGTCCTCGAATAGCGAGTCCGAAGGTTTCGGTTTCACTCGGGTCAACGGAATTCCCGATTTGCCGCCGGGCGGAGGCACCACTCCCGTGGTTCTGATCGATCCCCGCATGGGTGAACCTAGTTGCTTATTGGGCGGTTCCGAAGCTCAGGCCGTTGATTTCTTCCTGACTTCAAACAACAAAAGCATCACCTTGGCTGCTTTCGTCGACAACGATGCCAGCCGGCCGGCTTTAAAGTTGACCGCGGTTCCCAATGGAGTCTTGCTGGATACCCAGACCGCTTCGGACAATCAGGTGACTTCCGTCGTCAATATTCCCGCGGACGTCGATATCAGCAAACCTCTGACTTTGACCGTTTCCGAATGCGGTCAGGTTCAATCCTTGGATACGACAAGTCTCGCGACGCAAGTTTTCGAATAAACGGCGTTATTCCACCTTACGCTGCTTGATCGCCTTCTTGTGCCCCACTTCGACTTCATTCCAGATCATGTCGATGGTCTTGAGGCCGAGGAGAAATTTCCCCTCGAAACCTAGGGCAGCGAGGATCTCTGGGCTGGTGAGCAGGAGGTTCTTGTAGGGCGTGCGGTGGCTCAAGGGGAAGAGGCCGCCGAACTCGTTGGGGTGGACTTCGTAAATCGGATTCGCGGTGGCGTTTTCGCGGAAGATCTCGAAGTCGCTTTTTTCCATGGGGAAGAGCATTTCGGGATTTTCCGAGGCCTTGTTCTCGAGAGGGAAGTGCAGCCGGACCTTTCCGTCCGAAAACGGCATCAGTTTCTTCAGCCTTTGGGTGATGTCCGCGTGGAGGCCGTCGAAGTAGCTGGAGGGTTCGTGCAGCTTGTCGGCGTTGAGGAGGTAGCTCACCGTCAAGAAGGCCTGGCCTTGCGGGTCGTTCTGGGCCGGATGGTAGGTGTTGAGGTGCAGGTAATTGGTGCCCGTCAATTCTTCCTGCGGATCTCCGATCAAGATGAGGTTCTCGCGCATCCCGACCGGGATCACTTCGGGATCGAGTTGGTATTGGATGCTAAAATGATAATAGCGAGGCGTGACGGCCTCGATGTTGCGCCTTAGCTTTCGGGTGCGCCACTTTTTCGGCAAGTAATTGAGCAAGCCCCGGATCTCGTCGTTCCACAGCAAATACCGGCATCCGATCATTCCCTCGAAGCCGCCCAGCTGCACGCCCTTGACGCGGCGTTTTTCGAAGACGATCTTCTCGATGTGGGTCTCGTTCTTGATGCGGCCGTTGTAGGCCTCGATCTTGTCCAAGAAAAGTTTCTTCAGGTGGCCGATGCCGCCCTTCACCTCGAAGAGGATGCAGTTCTCGTTGCTGAGGCTCTTGGTGATTTGATACGTGAAGGGGTTGGCGCTGTGGGTCTTCGAGAGCAGCTTCAGCTGGCTCTCGAGGAAGGACTGAACCTCTCGGTCGGCGCCGAGCCGAGCGACCAGGTCGGAGACCCGTTGGTTGAGCCCCGTCTCTTTCACGAATTTTTTGAAACGCCAGCCGGCTCGAAGTCCCTTGGGCAGGATCAATTCTTGCAGCTTTTCGGAGTCCAGCGTCGCGTCGAAATTGTCCATCGTCTCGTAGAAGGCCTTCACGTTCTCGAAGTCCTGGGGGAATTCGCGCTTGAGTTCGCGATAGAGCTTTTCCCGGTCGCGGTAGACGTCGATGCGATGCTTGGGCAACACCGTTTGGTAGGGCACTTCGAGCCGCGAGAGGATGTTCAGCTCATGGTCGAGGATGGACAGTCGTCCCAGGATGTTCTTGAAGAGGCGGCTTTCGAGATGCGTGATCAGGTTGGGCTGGATGTTCTTTTTTTCGAGGGAGACATCTTTCTCGAAATTAAGGACCGTGACGGCCAAGCCGCGCTTGGCCAGGAAGGCTCCTGTGATCAAGCCCGCGAGATCCGTCCCTAGGATGAGGATATCGCTGTATTGCTCCGCCATGACTTTGTATTAGCACCGAGCGGCGAAATGTAAAGAATTACTAGATCTTACCTTCGGCGATTTTCTGGAGGCATTCGGGATACAACTGGTGCTCTTGCTCCAGGATCCTCGCGGAGAGGCTCGCTTCGGTGTCCTCCCGCGATACCCCCACCACCCGTTGGTCGATGATGGGCCCCGTGTCGCAGCCCTCGTCCACGAAGTGCACCGTGCAACCCGAAAAACGCACGCCAGCCTCGAGTGCCTGGCGCTGCGCGTGCAGTCCGGGAAAGGCCGGGAGCAGGGAAGGGTGGATGTTGACGATGCGATTGGGAAAATGCCGGATGAAGGCCGGCGACAGCAGGCGCATGAAACCGGCCAGGACGACGAGTTGAGCCGAGCCCTCGTCGATCTTGCTGATCAAACGGCGGTCGTAGGCCTCCCGGTCCTCGCCATTTTGCCTTTCGACGACGTGGGTCAAGATGCCCTCGGCCTGGGCGTAGGCCAAGCCCGCGGCTTCCGGCTGATCCGAAAGGATGGCCGTGATCTTGGCGTCGAGTCGGCCTTCTTTGATGGCGCGATGGATGGCTTGCATATTGCTGCCGCGGCCGGAAAGGAGGATGGCGATTTTCAGGGTCATTCTTGAATGAGGACTTGGGCGTCTTCGGGATGATTGCGGGCCACGATTTCGCCGATCACGGTGGCCGGTTGGCCGGAGGCGTTCAGACGATTCGTGATTTCCTCGGCGTCCTTCGCGCTGACGACCAGCACCATGCCGATGCCGCAGTTGAAGACCCGGTACATCTCTTGCGTCTCGACCGAGCCTTGCTCTTGCAGGAGGTCGAAAATCGGGACCCTGGGCCAGGCCTGGCGCTTGATCAGCGCGCGGCTCTGCGCGGGCAGGACGCGGGGAATGTTCTCGAGCAATCCGCCGCCCGTGATGTGGGCGATGCCGAGCAGTTGGAATTCTTTGCGAAGCTGGAGCACCGGATTGACGTAAACGAAGGTAGGCTCGAGCAAGACTTCGCCTAGGGTCCGCGAAAAGCCCGGGTAAACCTTGTGCAGGTCGAGGTTGCGGTCGCTGACGATCTTTCGCACCAGGGAAAAGCCGTTGGAGTGAACGCCGCTCGAGGCCAGGCCGACGAGCTTGTTGCCGATGGCGATGCCGGAGCCGTCGATGATGTCGCCGCGGTTCACCACGCCCACCGAGAAGCCGGCCAGGTCGAATTCTTCTTCTTGATAGACCCCAGGCATTTCGGCCGTTTCGCCGCCGATCAGCGCGCAGTTGATCGCGGCCAAGGACTCGGTCATCCCCTCGATCACCTGAACGGCCTTGTCGACCTGCAGTTTTCCGCAGGCGTAATAATCGAGGAAGAAGAGGGGCTCGGCTCCGATGCAGAGCAGGTCGTTCACGCACATGGCGACCAGGTCGGTGCCGATGCCTTTGAAGGAATGCAATTCTTTGGCGAGCTTGAGCTTGGTCCCGACGCCGTCGGTGGAGGAAACCAACACCGGTTCGTCGTATTTTAATTTATTGATGCTGAACAGGCCGGCGAAACCGCCGATGGGAGTCAAGACTTCGGGGCGCTTGGTGCGCTTGATCAAGGGTTTCGGAACCTAATGGCCCGGAGATTTTCTGTCAACGGGAAAGCCGATAATCCATCGCAAGTACCCGTATTATTTTATGAAAACAATTTTTTGCTGAAATGAGAATGACAGTGACAGAATACTGACACCTTGGTATCCTTTAACCCACTTTTAAAGGGTAGGGTACATGGAAGTTGAAAATAGATCCCCAATGCCGGAAGCTCCGGACTTAGAAGAATTGCGCAAACTTTTCGCCGTGGTTTCCGAAGGCAAGAAGGCCTGGGAGGCCACTTTTGACGCCATTCTCGATCCGGTTCTGGTCGTCACCCGAGATTACCGCATTGTCCGAGCGAATCTCTCGGCGGCCGCATCCTCCGGCGTTCATGTCCGGGAATTGATCGGAAAGACCTGCCATGAAGTTTTCGCCAAAGAGGCGAAACCCTGCCTTAATTGTCCCATGCATGAGAGCCTGGAAAAGGAGCGGCCCAAGCGCGATAGGCTGCAGCCTTTTTCCGATCAGCGGGCCTTCATCGCGAGTTCCTTTCCCATCCGCGATCGGGAGAAAAAAGGTGGCGATTTGGCGGTGGTCCAATACCAGGACGTCAGCGCCCTTCGGAAGCTCGAGGCCCAACTCCTGCAAAGCGAAAAAA
Source organism: Deltaproteobacteria bacterium (assembly GCA_021414045.1). GTDB lineage: Bacteria > UBA10199 > UBA10199 > DSSB01 > DSSB01 > DSSB01. The sequence continues at coordinate 6,415 of JAIOPF010000304.1, forward strand.
TGGCGGCCCTAGGGCTATTCGCCAGCGGCATCGCCCACGACATCAACAATCCCTTGGCCGGCGTCCTGGCCTTCGCCCAGTTGGCGATGCAGGGCCAGTCCTCGGACTCCCAGGTGTACCAGGATTTGAAGGAAATCGAGGCCAGCGCCTTGCGCTGCAAAAAAATTCTCGAAGACCTGCTCGAAATGGCCCGCCCCTCGGGGAAGAGCGAGAAGACCCCGGTGGATCTCGGGGCTCTGGTCGAGCGCGTCTTGCCGACTCTCAAGGTTCAGTACCAAGATCTCGAAGACCGTCTCGAACTCAAGCTCGATCCGGTGACGCCGGTGGAGGTTTGTTCCAGCAAGATCGAGCAGGTGTTGACCAATATTCTCACCAACGCCTTTCAAGCCCTGCGTCCCGGAGGTTCGGTGCGGGTCGCCGCTTTCGAGGACGAAAATTCCGTGGTCCTCGAGGTCAGCGACGACGGAGAGGGAATCTCCGAGGAAAACCTGAAGAATATTTTCGACCCTTATTTCACGACCAAGCGCCAACGGGGCGGTTCCGGTCTGGGCCTTCCCATCTGTTACAACATCATCCGGGAACACGGAGGCCAGATCGAGGTTTCGAGCCGGGTGAATGAGGGCAGCGTCTTTCGAGTTCGCGTGCCTAAAGGAGGCAGGGAATGAAATCGCAAATTCTCGTCGTCGACGATGAGCCGGTGGTGCTTAAGGCGCTCGAGCGCTTCCTCACCGAACAGGGATGCGAGGTTACTCCGGCCGAAAATTTCGACAAAGCCGTCAAGGCTCTCGAGGGAGGGCGCATCGAATTGGCACTGGTCGACCTCAAGTTGGGCGACCGGGATGGCATCGAGCTGGTCCAGCACATCCAAAAAACCAGCCCCCAGACGGCCTGCATCATCATGACCGGCCACGGCAGCATCGACACGGCGATCGACGCGATCAAGGCCGGGGCTTTCCACTACGTCACCAAGCCCTTCCAGTTCGACGACCTGCTCAACCTGGTCCAAAAATCCATCGAGCACCAACGCGCCCGCGAGGAGAATCGCCAGCTAAAAAAGCAGCTGAACTTGAAATACGGACTCGAGAACATCGTCGGGGTCTCCGACGGGATCAAGTCCATCTTCGACCTCGTCGACAAGGTCGCGGACACGGATTCGACGGTGCTCCTGCTCGGAGAATCCGGAACCGGCAAGGAACTGGTCGCCAAGGCCATCCATTACAATAGCCGCCGTTCCAATCGGACCTTGGTTCCCGTCAATTGCGCGGCGATTCCCGAGGACCTGCTCGAGAGCGAGCTCTTCGGCCACGTCAAGGGAGCCTTCACCGGGGCCGTCGTCACCCGCACCGGACGCTTCGAGATGGCCGACGGCGGGACCTTGTTCTTGGACGAGATCGGCGACATGAGCCCCAAGCTCCAGGTCAAGCTGTTGCGCGTCCTGCAAGAGAGGCGCTTCGAGCCGGTGGGCTCGGGGCGCAGCGTCGAGGTCGACGTGCGGATCATCGCCGCGACGAACAAGAACCTTGAAAAGGCGGTGAAGGAGAGGACTTTTCGCGAGGACCTCTTTTACCGCTTGAACGTCATCCCCATCCGCATTCCCCCGCTGCGCGAAAGGAAGACTGATATCCCCCTCCTCATCGAGCATTTCCTCGAGCGCTTCAGTCGCGAGAACGGCAAGAAAATGCCCCAGGTCACTCCCGAGTGCATGCAGATGCTGAGCCGTTATTCCTGGCCCGGAAACGTGCGCGAACTCGAGAACGCGGTGGAGCGCCTCGTCATCCTGAAGACCGACCAAATCATCGCGGTGAAGGACCTGCCGGAGAAATTCCTGCACGGCGGCGGCAAGATTTTCACGAGCGTCAACATTCCCGATCACGGCATCTCCTTCAAGAACGTGGTCAACGATTTCGAGAACGAGCTGATCCTCAAGGCCTTGGAGAAGACGGCTTGGAACAAGAACAAGGCCGCGACTTTGCTGAAATTGAACCGGACGACCTTGGTCGAGAAGATCAAGCGCCGTCAGCTGGAAAAGGTGATCCTGTCCTAGGGGAAATGCCGGCATGAAGCCATTGTCTTTACTCATCGTCGACGACGAGGAAGTCATCGTCAAGCTCTTCGAGCGCATCGCGCGCCGCGAAAAGTGGACCTACGCCGCTGCCCGAACAGGCGTCGAGGCCCTCGACTTCCTGACCAAGAACGACGTCGAGTGCGTCCTGCTCGACATCAACCTTCCCTCGTATTCGGGATTCCAGGTCCTGGAATTCATCAAGGCCACCAAGCCCTCGATCGAGGTGGTCATCATCACGGGCATGGGCAGCGTCGAGCAGGCCGTCCAGGCCTTGAAGCAGGGGGCCTTCGACTACCTTTCGAAGCCCTTCGAGGACATGGACAAGGTGGTTCTTACCTTGCGCAACGCGATGGAGAAACACCGCTTGGTGCGCAAGATCCACGAATTGCAGTTGAACGAAGAGCCCGTCGACGGCTTCCAGGGCATCATCGGCCGATCGACCATCATGCAGGAGCTCTACCATCTCATCAATTCCCTGAAAAATTCCTCGGCTTCCGTCCTGATCGAAGGCGAATCCGGCACCGGAAAGGAGATGGTCGCCAAGGCCATCCATCGCACGTCGAAGCGCGCCAAGAAACCCTTCCTGGTGATCAATTGCGCGGCGATTCCCGAGGGCCTGCTCGAAAGCGAGCTCTTCGGCCACGTCAAGGGAGCCTTCACCGGGGCCATCGCCGACAAGCGCGGACTTTTCGAGGAGGCCAACGGCGGCACGCTTTTCTTGGACGAGATCGGCGAGGTGAGCCCCGCCTTCCAGGTGAAGCTGCTGCGGGTGCTGCAAGAGGGAGAGTTCAAGCGCGTGGGCGAGAGCGAGACGCGGCACACCGACGTCCGCATCATCGCCGCCACCAACAAGGAGTTGAAGACGATGATCGAGGAGGGCGGTTTCCGCGAGGACCTGTACTACCGTCTGCA
>JAIOPF010000305.1 GCA_021414045.1 Deltaproteobacteria bacterium
TGATGTGGCAGCTGCAGCTCTCCAATCTGGCCCCCCAAGAGGCCGAGATCGGCACTTTGATCTTGGGCAGCATCAACGACGACGGTTACGTTCAAGATCCCCTCGAAGACATCGCCGCGAAATGCGGCGCCACCGCCGAGGCCGTCGAGACGGTATTGAAACGCATCCAAGAATTCGACCCCCCTGGCGTGGCGGCCCGAGACTTGAAAGAATGCCTCCTCAATCAAGTACGCCACTTGGGGCCCGAGAAAGACCTATTAGCCAAGGTCATCGACGACCATTTGCCCCAACTCGAGCGCAAAGACTATCTGCGCATCGCCAAAGATCTTAAAATTTCCCTCGAAAAAGTCCAGGAACTGGCCAAGCTCATCCACGAACTAGAGCCCAAGCCGGGTCGCGAATACAGCTCGAGCGAGCCCCAATACATCACCCCCGACGTCTACGTGAACAAGATCGGCAATGAGTGGGTGGTGGTGCTCAACGAAGACGGCCTGCCCAAGCTAAAGGTCAGCCATCTCTACAAAAACACGATGGACGGCAACAATTCCACGACCAAAGAATACGTGCAAAACAAGCTGCGCGCCGCGATCTGGCTGATTCGCAGCATCCATCAGCGCCAACGAACGCTGTACCGCACCTCCAAAACCATCGTGAAATTTCAGCAAGAATTCTTCGAAAAGGGCATCAGCTACCTGCGCCCCATGATCCTGAGGGACGTGGCGAACGAGATCGAGATGCACGAATCCACCGTCTCCCGCGTCACCACCAACAAATACATGCATACCCCTCACGGGATTTATGAGCTAAAATACTTCTTCAACAGCGGCATCACGACTTCCGACGGGGACTCGGTGGCCAGCGAGACGATCAAGACCAAGATCAAGGGTCTGATCGCCCAAGAGAACCCGAAAAAACCCCTGTCCGACCAAGAGATCGTCAAGCTGTTGAAAGACGGGAACATCGACATCGCCCGTCGAACCGTGGCGAAGTACCGCGAGATGATGGGAATACAGCCGTCATCGAAACGGCGCCAACTCTACTAAACCCGAACGCCGCTTGGCGCCGTGTCTAGTAATGGACCGAATGACCAAAGCTTCAATCAAAGACACAAAAACAGATCCTAGGAAAGGAGCCTCTGCATGAAAACAATGGTGACCTTCCGTCACATGCCCGCCTCCAACGCCTTGCGCGATCACGCCGAAGAAAAGGCCGAAAAATTCATGAAATACCTGATCGATCCGGTCGACATCCACGTTGTCCTCATGGTCGAAAAGATTCGGCAAATCGCCGAAATCACCGTTAAATCGAAAAACTTCACGGCCCACGGGGTCGAAGAATCCACGGATATGTACACCTCGATCGACAAGGTCACTTCCAAGATCGAGGCCCAACTGCGAAAGCACAAAGAAAAGGTCAAGGCTCACAAAAGCGAGAGCAAGGCTTATGAGGCCATCGAGGCCACCTTACCGCAAGAAACAGGCATTTCCGCGGCAGAGTAAGGCGCGGAAATCGAAACCCCCGGCGAAGCGCGACTCCCTTCCGGAGAGCCGCTCCATCGTCGGGGGTTTTTCTTTGCCTAATTTATAGCCACGATTTCGCTTCAAGCCTGCAGAAAATCATTGTAATTTAAAGGAGCCTGTCCTAGAGGCGCAAAACCGTATGGGGAAAAGCATTATCCTCTGAGATTTGTCCCATGAAAATTACCAACATCCTCCGTGTCGAATCGATAGTCCCCGAGCTGAAATCGCAAGATAAGAGCGGTGTGATCCGCGAATTGGCCGAAGCCGTCAACCGGTCGGAAGCCACTCTTTCCGCGGACCGCCTCTACGAAGTCCTGCTCGAACGCGAAAAACTCGGGTCCACCGGCATCGGTAGCGGCGTGGCCATTCCGCACGGCAAAGTCCCCAACCTCGAGCGCATCGTCGCCGCCTTCGGCCGTTCCCATCCCGGAGTCGATTTCGATTCCCAAGACGGCGAACCCGCCCATCTCTTTTTCGTCTTGGTCGCCCCCGAAAATACCGCGGGTCTCCACCTTAAGGCCTTGGCCAAGCTGTCTCGGTTGCTGAAAGACGCCCAATTTCGCCAAAAGCTGATGGACGTCTCCACCGCCGAAGACATCTACAAGGCCATCGAAATCGAAGACGACAAGGCTTAAGCCCCCAAAAAAGCTTCACTTGGAGAATCCCCAAATTCCTGTTATTTTTGGGCAAAAGACCGGCTTTGCCGGTCTGCGCAGCAAATTCGCGGAATTTGCGGAGTGAAATTAGCTATGATCTCCATCCAGGTCGCGGAATTCCTCAAAGACGGCGATTACCACCTCAATCTCGAACTGGTCGCCGGCAAGCAAGGCCTGCTCAAAAAAATCACGATTCCCCGCATCCAGAAACCCGGACTGGCCCTCACCGGCGACACTTCCAATTTGCATTCCGGACGCCTCCAGATCATCGGCAAATCCGAGATCAGCTACCTGAGCGGCCTGCCCGAAAAGAAATTGCGCTCCGTCGTCGAAAAGATCTGCAAGATCGACCTCTCGGCCATGGTCATCACCCGCGGCAACCCGGTGCCGAAGATCCTCATCGAAGAGGCCGAAAAGAACTCCATCCCCCTCTTCTCGACGAACTTGCTGACCAGCACCTTCATCAACCGCGTCACGAAGTTTCTTGAAGACAAGCTGACCGCCTCGACCAACATCCACGGCGTCCTGATGGACGTCTTCGGCGTCGGCATCATGATCGTGGGCAAGAGCGGCATCGGCAAGAGCGAGGCCGCCCTGGACCTCATCTTGCGCGGCCATCGCCTCGTCGCCGACGACATCGTCGAGATCAAGAAAAAGCCGCCATCGACCCTCTCGGGCATGTCCAGCGAGATCATCAAGTACCACATGGAAATCCGCGGGCTCGGCATCATCAACATCGAGGACCTCTTCGGCGTCGCGGCCATCCGAGACCGCAAGGTCATCGACATCGTCGTCGAGATGGTCGAATGGGATCCCAAGGCGGAATACGACCGCTTAGGGATGGAAGAACAGACCTACCCCATCCTC
>JAIOPF010000276.1 GCA_021414045.1 Deltaproteobacteria bacterium
TTATGGGATGGGCCAAGACCCCGTTCCCCTGTCCGTCGACGCGCGCGATTTCACGAAGGCGGTCAGCTCGGCTTCCGGCATCAACGTCATCGTCGACCTGAAGATCGAAGGCAAAGACCAGGTTTCCGTGATGGTGAAGGATTATCAAGCCCACTGCATCGACCGGAACTTCCTGCATGTCGACTTCCTGAAGGTCGACCTCACGAAGAAGGTCCAGGTCGAAGTTCCCATCGTGCTGGTCGGCAAGGCCATCGGCGTCAAGGACGGCGGCATTCTCGAGCACATCACCCGCACTCTTTCCGTCAACTGCCTCCCGACGGCCATTCCGAATTCTCTCGAGGTCGATGTGTCGGCCCTCAAGATCGGCGACAATCTCCACGTCCATGACGTGAAGTTCCCCGAGGGCGTCGAACTGGCCGACAGCGCGGACCAAACCATCGCCGCGGTCGTGGCGCCGGCCGAGGAAGTCGTGGCGGCTCCCACCGCCGAAGTCGTGCAACCCGAGGTCCTCACCGAGAAGAAGCCCGCCGAAGGCGCGGCTCCCGCCGGCGACAAGAAAGACGAGAAGAAAGACAAAAAGAAGTAATCGGCCATGCCGAAGCTCATCGTCGGACTGGGAAATCCTGGAAAAGAATACGAAAAAACCCGGCACAACGTCGGGTTTTTTCTCGTCGACCGCCTGGCGGAAGAGTGGGGCGCCGACTTTCGTCGCCAGAAATTCCATGGTTATTATGCCGAGCACCGTGAAGGCGACGAAAAGATTCTATTGGTCAAGCCCCAGACCTTCATGAATCTCAGCGGTCAGTGCGTCGGAGCCTGGGTGGACTTCCTCAAGATTGAAGGACGAGACTTGATCGTCGTTCACGACGAGTTGGACCTTCCTCTGGGACGGATGAAGGCGCAATGGTCGGCCAGCGCCGCGGGACAGAAGGGCGTGGCCTCGATCATCCATGCCATCGGCCATAAGGATTTTTGCCGCTTGCGGGTGGGAATAGGCCGTCCTCCCTCCCAAGGCGGCGGAGCCGGTCATGTCCTGGCGGCTTTTCAAGGCGAAGAACGCCGGATTTTGGAGGAAGAGATACTCCCGAAGAGCCTCGAGGCTCTCAAAACCTTTGTTAAATTGGGGCTTGACCCCATCTTGCAAATGGTCAATACAAGGCCCCCAAATTGAATCATCGTCCTTCTTGCTCCCATTGATTGGGGGCCAGATCTAGACCATAAGGAGGAAACATGCGTGAATACGAGACGATCTACGTCCTAAAGCCGGACCTGCCGGCCGATCAAGTTAAGACCATCCAAGAAAAACTGAGTGATATCATCACGAAGGCCCAAGGCCATCTGTTGCATCACGTCGATTGGGGCAAGCGGCGCATGGCCTATCAGGTCGAGAAATTCGCCCAAGCTCAATACCTGTATCTTCAGTACCTCGATCAGGGCGCTTCCGTCGCCGAACTCGAGCGCATCTTGAAGTACGACGACCGGGTCTTGAAGTTTCTCACCGTCAAATTGCAAGAAAAAGTGAACAAAGAAGATCGTCTGGCCCGCGGCGGCGAAGCCCCTCAGGCGCCCGAGGAAGCCTTCCACGAAGAGCCCGTCTACGACCGTCCTCCCCGTGACCGTTACGATGACCGTCGTCGCTACGACGGTCCTGGCGACGATGCGGCCCCGTCCCGGGATGTCGCGGATGCCGAAGACGATAGCTGAGCTGAACCACTTCCGAGGAGCATGATTTATGGCTTACGCCCAACGACCTAAAACCCGCAAACGCAGTTTCAATCGCCGCAAGGTGTGCCGTTTTTGCGCGGATAAAGACTTTAACTTGGATTACAAAAATCCCAAGATGTTGAGCCTCTTCATCACCGAGCGCGGGAAGATCATCCCCCGGCGCATCACCGGCAACTGCGCTCTGCATCAGCGCGGCTTGACGACGGCGGTGAAACGGGCCCGAACCTTGGCATTGATTCCCTTCACCGCCACCCATGCCTAGCCTTGAGGCGCCATGGATGCCAATGAGCTCACGAGGGAGGGACGCCCTCCGTTAAGGCTTCAAGGGATTCTCGGCCTGGGACTGATGTCCCTGGCCCTGTACCTGAGCGGTGTATTGGTTTGGTTGACTCCGTTGCCGATTTTTTATGCCTATAAAAACGGCCGGGGTTTGAAAAGTTTATCCGGAGTCCTGTTGCCCGCGATCCTATTGGTCTCGGTGTACGGGATCTTGATGCCGATGTCGGTGGACCGATTCGGCGCCGAGCAATCCATGAAGTTTTTCTTCTGGTTGCCGGGAATGGGATTGGGTTCCGAGTCGACTTGGGAACCTGCGATATTTGGAATTGTTTATTTTCTCTTCTTCGCGATGTTGGGCGCCCTTTTGGGCGAGATGGAGCCCGAGTCTTATTCGGTCACTCGTTTGATCGGAGAGGCCGTCGGTGTTTTAGCCCTTAGTCTCTTTCTCTGGGTATTTTTCTATTCCTGGGGCCATTGGGGCGAATTCGTGAGGGGCATCGAGTCTTACTTCATCAAGATGCTCCAAGAGCTCACTAAGGTGCCGCCCGCGAACGAAGAGATGCAGACCCAGTGGTCGCTGCTGAAAGACCACGCCTCGGGGATCGCCTATTTCGCGGCACGGCTGTTGCCAGGAATGATCCTCAATCTGATGATTTTTCTGCTTTGGCTGAATATCGTCGTGGCGAGAAGGCTCTTCGGCGGCGTTGATAAGGTGTTTTCCTCGCTGGGTCCCCTCAAGGCTTGGCGTTTGCCGTTTTTGGGGGTTTGGATCGTGATCGGCTTCGCTTTCCTCGCGATCTTCGATGCTTATGTCCTGAAGATCGAGTGGCTGAAGCTCGCGGCCATGAATGCCTTCATCGTCTTCACCCTGGTCTATTTTTTCCAGGGCCTGGCGATCGTGGCATTCTATTTGAATCGCTGGAAGCTGTCGCCGATGATTCGTTTGGCTTTGTATTCGGTTTTGATTTTGTTCTTTCAACCCTTGAGTTTTTTGTTGGTGGCCTTCGGATTCTTCGACTCTTGGTTCGATTTCCGGAAGCTGGCGGTGATTCCGCGTAATATTTGATTTTGATAAGGAGTGCTTATGCAATTAATTCTCCGTGAAGATGTCCCCAGCCTGGGCAAGGCCGGCGAGATCGTGAAAGTCCGCGACGGGTACGGTCGTAACTACCTGCTTCCTCAGAAGAAAGCCGTCCTGGCCGACGCCAACAACATGAAGGCCATCGAGGCCCAGAAGAAGCATATCGAGGCGCAGCGCGCCAAGAGCATGGAGAAGGCCAACGAGGCCGCCGGCAAGATCAACGGCCTCGAGATCACGATTACCCGGGCCGTGGGCAGCAATGACCGCCTCTTTGGTTCGGTGACCAAGATCGAGATCTCCGCCGCGCTTCGCGAAAAGGGCATCCAAATCGACAAGCACCTGATCGAGCTGGAAGCGCCCATCAAGACCATCGGGACCTACGATGTCGGCGTGAAGCTGCATCCCGAGACCAAGGCCGCTTTCAAGCTTTGGGTGGTTCGCGAAGAAAAGAAATAGTTTTCCCCCGGGCCTGTTGACTCGCTGATTTTTTCGTGTTCGTTTAGGCGTCTCGAGGTTGATCCCCATGGCCGAGCGTCTCTCCAAAATTTCGGACTTTGCCGACGAAGGCCGCGGAAGCCGATTGCCGCCCCAGGCACTCGAGGCCGAGAGTTCTTTGTTGGGGGCCCTGCTCATCGATCCCGAGGCCTCCCATAAGATCGTCGACTTGCTGCGGCCCGAGGATTTCTACAAGTCGGCCCACCAAAAAATTTACCGCGCCGTTTTAAGGCTCTTCGAAAACAATGAGCCCACCGACGTCATTACCCTTTCCAACGAGCTGACCCGGCAAGGCGAACTCGAGGCCGCCGGCGGCACCGCCTATCTGGCCCAACTGGCCGCCTCGGTGGCGACTTCCGCCAGCGTGGTGTTTTACGGGAAGATCATCCGCGAAAAATCGGTGACCCGTTCCCTGATCAACGCCGCCACCCAGATCGTCGCCCAAGGTTACGAGGGGCTGCGCGACGTCGGCGGCCTGATGGACTTCGCCGAGAAGAGCATCTTCGAGATCAGCGAGCGCAGCATCCAGCAGGCCTTTTCCCACGTCCGAGACGTGGTCAAGACGAGCATCAAGACCATCGAGAGCCTCTACGAGAACCGTTCCTCCGTGACGGGCGTGCCTACAGGCTACAAAGAATTGAATAAAATCACCGCGGGCCTGCAGCGCTCCGACCTGATCATCATCGCCGGCCGTCCCTCCATGGGAAAGACCGCCTTCGCCCTCAATATCGCCACCAACGCGGCGATCGAGACCAAGGCCGCGGTGGCGGTGTTTTCCCTCGAAATGTCGAAAGAACAGCTGGTGCAACGTATGCTCTGTTCCGAAGCGAGGGTGGATTCTTCCAAGCTGCGCGGCGGTTTCCTCAAGCAAAACGACTGGACCCGCCTCATCAAGTCGGCGGGCGATCTTTCCCAGGCCCCGCTTTACATCGACGACACTCCCGCCATCTCGGTATTGGAGATGCGCGCGAAGGCGCGGCGTTTGAAGAAGGAAAGCGAGATCGCCCTCATTGTCGTCGACTATCTGCAGCTGATGCGCAGTGACGTCACCGAAAGCCGCGAGCGCGAGATCAGCGATATCAGCCGTTCGCTCAAGGCCCTCGCCAAAGAATTGAACGTCCCCGTCATCGCGCTCTCCCAGCTCAACCGCAGCGTCGAGTCGCGCACCGACCGGCGCCCGCAGCTCAGCGACCTGCGCGAATCGGGCGCCATCGAACAGGACGCCGACGTCATCGCTTTCATCTACCGCGACGAGGTCTACAACAAGGACACTCCCGAGAAGGGCGTGGCGGAGATCATCATCGGCAAGCAGCGCAACGGGCCCATCGGCACCGTCAAGCTGAAGTTTTTCCACGAATACACGCGCTTCGAGGAGCTGGTCGAGACTTACGGCGAGATGGTTCCCGACATGGGGCCGCCCGCTTCTTTTGGCGATCGATGAGCCCTTCCGTTTCCGTCATCATTCCCACTTACAACCGAGCGGATTTTCTGCAAGAGGCCTTGGACTCGGTGCAAGCCCAGACTCTCGCTCCACTAGAAGTGATCGTCGTGGACGATGGATCGACGGACGGCACGCTCGATGCCTTGATGGCTTCGGAACTTCCCCACCTGCATATCCTCAGCCAAGAACGACGTGGGCCGGCCGCCGCCCGCAATCTCGCTCTGGATGCGGTTCGGGGGGATTACGTCGCCTTCCTGGATTCCGACGATCTTTGGCTTCCCGAAAAACTGCGTGTTCAAGCCGACTTCATGGAAGCGAATCCCGAAATCCGTTTTTGCCAGACGGAAGAGCTGTGGATTCGTCGCGGAGTCCGCGTCAATCCCATGAAGAAGCACGCCAAGCCCTCGGGCTGGATCTTTGCCGCTTGTCTGCCGTTTTGCGTGGTTTCTCCTTCCGCCGTGATGATGGAAAGAAAATTTCTGCTCGAGCTGGGCGGTTTCGATCCCGCGTTTCCGGTTTGCGAGGATTACGAGCTCTGGTTGCGGGCCTCCTTGAAAAGTCCCTTCCGCACCCTGGATCAAGCCCTGACGGTGAAGCGGGGCGGCCACGAGGACCAACTCTCTCGGGCGGAATGGGGCATGGACCGCTTTCGCGTCCAGGCCCTCGAGAAACTCTTGTCGGGATCGGAATTGGATCCCGAGCACCGGCGCCAGGCCGAGGCGGAGCTGCTGAGAAAGCTTAAAATCCTCTCGAAAGGATTTGCCAAACGTTATCCTGATGGACATGATCCCTATGAGGAAAAAATAAAATGTCTCGAAATAAGCTCTCGCTGAGGCCGCTCAGCTTTCAATTGAATGTCAACCGCTACGCCGAGGGTTCCTGCCTCGTCACGATGGGCAACACCAAGGTGTTGTGCCTCGCTTCCGTGGAAGAAGAAGTTCCGAGATGGAAGAAGGACCTGGGCGAGGGCTGGGTCACCGCCGAATACGCGATGTTGCCTCGGGCGACGCACACCCGCTCCTCCCGCGAATCCGTGAAGGGCAAGGTCTCCGGTCGCACCCAAGAGATCAGCCGCCTGGTCGGCCGGGCGCTTCGGGCCGTGGTGGATTACAAGAAATTGGGCCCGCGCATCATCACCCTCGACTGCGAAGTCCTGCAGGCCGACGGAGGGACTCGCTGCGCCAGCATCAACGGGGCCATGGTCGCCTTGGCCATGGCTTGCCATCGCCTGAAGCGCGAGAAGAAAATCGAGGCATGGCCGCTGACGGGCACCGTTGCGGCTCTTAGCGTCGGAATCGTCGACGGCGCCCTCTGCGTCGATCTTTGCTACGAGGAAGACTCCTCGGCCGAAGTCGACATGAACATCGTGATGACCGGCGACGGCCGTTTCGTCGAGTTGCAGGGGACGGCCGAGCACAAGCCCTTCACCTTCGCGCAGTCGCAACAGATGATCCGCGCCGCCGAGCGCGGCATCCGAAAAATTTCCCAAGAACAAGGCCGAGTTTCGGCCAAATTTTGGCCCAAGCCGAAGCGCTCCAAATGAAGATCGTCTTGGCCACCCGCAACGAGGGCAAGCTG
>JAIOPF010000277.1 GCA_021414045.1 Deltaproteobacteria bacterium
GAAAGAAGGCGCGGAGGCGAATCGTCCATCGGCGTAAAGACGGTGAACCAAAAGCACCGCCTCTCCCGATTCGTTTCGCGTCAGCTCCACCAGGCGCCGGGCAAGGATTTGCTGGTCCACCCGATAGACGGCCGTCTTGAACTGGCCGTAGCGGATGCGGTTCAGGGGTTGGCCCCGACCATTGGACTCGAAATCCCACAAGGCCGTGAGACGTTGGCAGGTCTCCTCCGGAGAGCTGCCGACTCGCGCCATTTCCTGGACGCTCCCGCTGATGTAGACCCGGTGCTCGCCCGCGAGCACCGCATTAATCCTCATACCTTGGCGCAGGATGCGCAGGTCGGTGCGAATATTCGCGAAGCGGTCTCCGAATTCGAAACGAATCCCTCCGTAATCTCGCTCGAAATTTTCGAGCAAAACCTCGATTTCCCTGGATATGTCCGCAAGTTCCTGACCCTCGCCCTTGGAAAACGACTCAACCCTGTCAAACAGGGCAAGCCCTCCCTCGGTTCTCGCCTTGGCGCCGTTAAGATGCCGACGAATTTGAGACATGCCCTGGGAAAGCACTTGCGCGCGGACGGTCGGCAAATCTTGAGCGGTGGCTTCCAGCCCTCGCTCGTATTCGCGGGCCCAAACCTCGAGAAAGTCGGGATGAAACCCCTGCTGCATCAAGCGCCGGTATCGAAGCGGAAGAATCATCGGCTCAACGAGTTTTTCCGACAAGGCCAACTCATCGAGCACATCTCCCAACAGGGCCCGACCTTCCGCATCCATGAAACCGGCGGCACGCAGGAAAAGCCCGAGGGTCCCGCTGGGGTAAAGCGCCGAAAGCAGTTCCGTCCTGTCTTCCCAAAATCGCACTTGGTATTTCTTGCTCCGCAGCAACTCTCCCAAACGGGACATCAACTGCCCTTGGATGAATTCCTTGAGCAGCTTCGCGCGGCCTAAGGCGCCCGCCTTGACGGTTTTCGGGCTGGCTCGAAGCTTCTCGCCGGCCTGAAGGGTCAACTCCGAGCGATACTCCTCGGGAATCATCAGCACCGCATCCAGTGCGGAGAAAATATCCCGGGGCTTGCCGCCACTCTCCAGCAGAAGATGCAGGATGGCGCGGCGAGGCTCGTCGATGTCCGAAAGATAGCGCAACAAGGCGCGCCATTGGTCCCTCGCCTTCATCAGCTTGCCCCTATTGTCATAAAGGGCGCCTTGCAGGAGCGCGATATCCTCCTTCGCCAAACCCCATTCACCATCGCCTATCGAGCGAGCCCAAGTCTCCCAAAGCCCCATGGCATCAAACTTGGTGAAATTCTGGATGAGGGTGGAGATGATTTTTTCCGACTCCAAGGCCGGAAGGGGCCGCTGAGCATGGGCTTCCGGGCGTATCCAGTCGTTGAGCACCTCGAACTCCTCGCGAAGCGCCTCCCCGTCCTCGGAGCGAAACAAGCGGGCCAATCCCATGTAATATTCGACCGCGGTCGTATCGAGGGGAGGTTTGAGGAATAGTCCGCGCATGGCGGAAGCTTCGTGATAAATCCAAGGATCGCCTGGCAGAAAAAGCTTCTGCACTTGAAAGGAGGCGGCCAGGCTATGCAAACGGATCGAAGGGTCCGGAGAAGTCCATTTTTCGCGAAGTACCTCCGAAAATTTTCCAATGCTCGCGCGATTCGGCGGAAACTCTTCGAGCAATTTCTGATAGAGGCCCAGAGCCGCCGACAATGGAACTTGACCGCCGGATTCCGAAAAATGCGGCCGGATCGCATTCATGGCGGTTTTTACTTCCTCGGCGTCGGGTGAACGCAACTCCAGCAAGCGGCGATAGAAAATTAACGCGTCCGCCCGCCAATCAGGATCGCCCGGAGGAGCCTGAAACGACTGAATCAATTGAGCAGCCGCGGACTTCAATTCCTCTTCGCTAGGGCGCGACTTTTCCACTAACCGCGCGTAGATCACCAGGGCTTCTCGCCGAAGATAATACCCAAGCTTGTCGTCCGAAAAGATACGACGAAAAATTGGCGGCGCTTCCAATGCCTCCGCACTCCCAGGCGACAGGTGTTTGGCGATTTCGGCATAAAAATGCAATGCCGCCTTTTCGGGTTTCGCCTCCAACTTCTCGAGATATTGCAGGCGCAAGCCCCTCGCCAGCCGGTCCAGGGTCTCGGGATTTTGGATATCGTTTAGAGCCACGTAAACTCGGCCGTAGGGATTAGCTCCCTCCGCCATCCATTCCACGAGGGTGGATAACTCGCCTTTGGAATCCAAAAATTGGTCGAGGGCAATTTCACCCTCCGTTTTCCTCAGCTCGGCGGCGAGACTTGGAGCCCTCCCCCTTCCTCCTTCTCCATTTTTCATCGCCGCCATCTGAAGGGGACGGGATAGCTCTTCTATCACCGTGGGCTTGTTGAGGACCGCCGATATTCTGGGACCCGCCGCGGGCACCTCAAGTATCGTAGGAACATAGCCACCCCCGGCCATCGCCTGGGAACGCAGCTCCAACTCGGCCGTCAAATTGGCAAAACGCGGTCCCAAAAACCGCCTTCCCAAACTGGACCCCACGTTGAGACTAAACAGGGAAGCCAAAGTGTCGGTCAGCACGGTGGCGTCGTCGGTCTTTTTCTTTAGACCAAAAAAAGTTTCGAGATGATGGGCCCCCAACATGCCGACAAACATCGCGCCGTGAGGCAAGACAGATTGAGCCAAAACTTCCCTGTTTCCCAAATCCTTGAGGGACCCCGACAGGCCTTGAGCCGCGGTGCCGCTGATCTTTAAGGCTCCTAAGGTCAAGGCTGTGGCGACAAAATCTCTTTCGACGGAATTGGCATCCCATGCCACGGGCTCCCCACTCCATTGTTGCAAAGCTCGGGACCCCAGAGAAAATACCGGGACCTCGGCGGTCAAGGCCGCGGCGCCGGAGACCAGTCGAACCTCCAAACCCATGGCGCCGATTCTTCCGGCGTTTTGGACGTAAGCTCCCAACACCCAAGTTTTGGCCAATTGGCCGACAAGACTACCGGCCATCATCGGAAGGATAGTGCGATAATCGGTGGCTTGGGCCGTGAAGCGCGAGATCAAGAATTCGCTGCGAGCACCGAATCCCCCCTTACCGAGGATGGCGTCTAGCCTTGATTGGGCCCTGGCAATCGCCAAGGACCCAACGATCAAGCGAGGGTCTTTCCGGCCCGTTTCCACAAGGGCGGAATAAATCGAAAGCGCCGACTCCATTTGGCCGTCGTCTTCGAGATGGCGCGCCAGGATCAGGCAGGATTCGAGCATCAGTTGGGGGTCGGTCTCTTCGGTTAGATCGAGAACTTCTTGGGACAAGCCCGGTTTGACCCGAGGAAGGGCCGCCAGCGCCGGGCGCAACACGGCTTCCACCGCGGCCGCGGAATTGATTGGAACCGAAGTTTGTGCCCCACGCATCATCATCCGAAGATCCATGCAAAAATTGCCGAGAGTCGTTTCGGCTCCGCCAATTAAAAGTTGCGCCGGCACTTGGACGCAAGCCCACGATATCTTGAACCTTTTTTGAAATGGCCTCAGGATAAAAAATCGGTTTTATCCGGCGGCGCGACGCGATAGAGGATGATCCATGTTGAGCGATGAAGAATTTGAAGCGGTGGTCGACGAGGCCTTGGCCGAAATCCCGGAGGATCTCGCCGAGAAAATCGAGAATATCGACATTTTTATCGAGGATTATCCCAGCTCGGAGGTCCAATCGACGATGGGCGTCGGCCCGCGCGGCTTGCTGGGTTTTTACCATGGCGTCCCCAGGCAACACCGCGGCCCGGCTTACGGCAACACCCTCCCCGACCGAATCTACCTCTACAAGAAAAACATCGAATCGATATCGACGACCCGGGATCGGCTTAAAGAAGAGATCCAGCGCACCGTGCTCCACGAACTGGGGCATTATTTCGGCATCGACGACAAACGCCTCCGCGAGTTGGGGTTCTAGCCGCCATGTTTGCCTTGCTTGCCGACATGTTCAAACGCGGTAATCCCATCGACGTCATTTGGTTCTTGGCGGGCGCCTGGCTACTGGTGGCGTTTTTCGTCATGCTCATCACCCAAATCGTCCGGCGCCTGCGGGGCAAAGGACCCAAGGACCCTCAAGATCGCTTCCAGTGAAGCGGTTTCCTCACCAAGGCCATGGCGAACTGAACCAAAGAGAGGCGCGAAACCTCGGCCGCCCGCGCTGCCAACGACTCGAGGATTTCCCGTTGCGTGGGGAGGGAAAATCCCCGCATCGACATCGTTTGCAAGAGGGCAGGAAGCGCCTCCATCATTTTGCCGCTCTCGGCTTTGGCGATCTCGAACAAACTTTCCAAGGTGTCTCTGGCGTAACCGGGATGCCAGGCGATTTTCATCAGGGAATCGATGGCCATCGGCAAGGCTTCCATGGCGGCCGCCGATTGCCCCTGCGCGTGATTCAGCATGTGACCCAAGAACTGGGCTTGCCGTTCGGTGCTCCACCGCATCTCGTTCATCATCGCGAGACAAGAAGGCAGCGAATCCGCGAGCATTTCCGCCGCACGCAATTCGTCCGGGGCGAACTGAGCGACATGCGACAGCAGGCGTGACTGTTGGGCGAAGTTCCACTCGTTTTCGTGCAAAAACCCCAAGGCCTCCGGCATTCGGGACAAAATCGCGCCCACCCTGGGGCCACCGTGGCGAGTCACCAAATGCAGAAACTCATACTGATCGCGGTATTGCCATTCGGACTCCCACATCGCCCCCAGAGCCAAGAATAAGTGGGCGTAGATCTTGTCCGCATGCTCGCCTCCTCTTTCCGCCAAGGAATAGATCAACTCGAATTTATCCTGGGGACTCCATGCATTTTTCTTCATCCCCGCCAAGGCGCTGGGTAGGTACTTGTGCACGGGGAAGGGAAATTCACCGAGACTGCCGAGCAGCGAAACGAGGCGATATTGCTGGTCGTAGGTCCAATTCTCCCGTTCCATGGCGATCAAGGCACCAGGAAGGTAGCGGAATATCTCCAGAGCCTGACGATGCTCGCTGGACGCCGCGGCCTTCAAGAGTTCCCACTTTTGCTCAAGCGTCCAAGGCGAACTGGAAAGCACCCGCTTGAGATGGGGAAACTGCCGAAGCAAGACTTTCATGGCGCCCTTGACGCCTTCGCCAGGCGGAACTTCGGAAGGATGGAACTTGCCCTCGACCCAACGGACCAGCTTGTCAAAGGGCTTGGCGGTCATGAAGATAGGCCCCGGCACCGGACCGGCGGCGGCCAAAGCAGGTGAACCGGACTCTTGCAAAATCGCGCCTCCCCCTCTTCCGAAAGCCGCCGTTTGCGCGGCAAGCTCCGCTCGCAGATTCAGCTCCGCGTCGAAAGCAGCTGTCCTTTGGCCGAGCAGGCCTCGTCCCAACCGCGCTCCGATGCCGAGGCTGACCGTCGCGGTGAGCCCGTCGAGAATCCAGGTCGCATCGTCGACGCGGGGTCTCCATCCGAATTTTTCCTCGAGGCGCTGCGAGGCGAGCAGGCCGGCGAAACTCGCCGCTCCCGGCAGCAAACTCGCGAGGCTGCGAGTTCCCGGAATACCCTCGGAAAAGCGGGAAGCCTCCAACCCCAGACGGCCGAATAGCTTGAAGGCTCCGAGGCTCAAGCCCGCGCGCAACAAGTCTTTGCCCCAGGGTCCCGAACCGCCGCCCAGCCACCTTGCCGAAACCGTAAACGCCGTGGTCTCGAGTCCGAATCCGAAAACTCCGGAAGCCGGGCGCACCCACCAAGAGGATTCCGTGGCGCCCAGGAGGCGGCCCAAGGCCCAATTTCTTCCGAGTCCGTAGGCCAAAGAACCCAACATCATTGGGGCTATCATGCGATAGTCGGTGGCTTGACCGGCGAACTGGCGTAACAGCAGTTCGGCGCGCGGGCCGAAGGCGCCCCGCCCTTGCAAGGCCTCGAGGCTTCGCGCCGCCTTGGCCTGCAGCGAAGCGCCGGACTCGGAAAATCCCGAAAGCCAGGCATAGACTTCGGCCGCCGCCTGAGTTTTATCCTTTTCCTCGAGGCGGATTCCAAAATTCAATAGCTCTTCCGAGAAGAGATCCGGATCCGTTTCGCGGGAAAAAGATTTCAATTCGCGCGTCTCCGCCTCGCCCAATCCACGAATTTCGAGGTGGAACCTTCGCTCCGCTGCAGGCAAGGCAGCGCCCGACGCCGTGATGCGACTCATTTGAAATCCGATTTTTTGTCCTAATTGAGGGGAATGGAATGCGATGCGAATCCGCGCCCCCGAGCCCGTTCTCGGGGGTTTATCGCCGCGCCAACTTGGAAGTTGTCGAAATTATCCCGTCTAACCGAGCTTTGCCTTCATCTTAAGGAAGTAGCCGAAGCCGACGAAGGCGAGGAGGAAGGCGAAGATGAAATAGACCAGGTATTTATTGCGTCGACCAAACCGAATCTGCCAATAACCATTGAGCATGATCGCCAAGCCTACCGAGATCACCAGGCCGAAAACTCCGACGATCATCAGAATTTCCCTGGGTCCGCCGGTGAAATGACTGCCGCCCGGGGCCGGAAATATCATGATTTTCCCGAGCAAGGCGCCAATCCCGGACATGAGAAGAACCAGGAAAGCTCCGAGCGCGATTTGCAGATATCCGGAACGGCGCATCGCGTCCGAAGCGATGAAGGCCCGCCGGCACTGCGGACAAACCTCGATAAGCTCGGTCGTCGAGTAGCCGCAGCTCTTGCATTCTTGCCTCATCAATTGGGCCACTTGAGCGAAAGCCATATCGGCAACCTACATCCCTTGAGCATGAAGTCAAATCGGATCGGACAGGGAAATATCAAAGTCTCCGCACTCAGGCAAAATCGTAAAACACCAAACCGGTCAGAGGCTTCGGATAGAAGAATGTCGACTTTTGAGGCATCTTCTCGCCGATGGCGATGACCGCCTGGATTTGTTTGAGCTTGGTGGCGTTCATCAGGAAGGCGTAGGTGTTTTTTTCCTTCGCCAGCTGGATGGCCTCGACGGCTTCCTTGATGTAAAGGATGTTGCCGTACTCCTTCTGCGCGCCCTTCGCGACGCCAAGCAATTCTTCCATCACCAAATCGTGGAGAATCGTCACGTCCAAGTCGCGAATCGAGAAATGCAGGCGATTGAGGGATTGGCTCTCGAGAATTTTATCGACGTCGAAGGTCATGATCTCGATCTGGCCCGCATGGACCCAACCCAGGACGTGCTCATGCTCGCCCTCTTCTTCCATGAAACGAATCGCGGCCTTGACCTCGGACATCGGGAAGGTCTTGATCTTGGCGTACTTGGAAACCAGGCCACGAAAGATCTCTTCATTGACCTCCGGCTTTTGCGCGAGGACGCGATGGGTCGGCAAAACCACCAGCCCGGGATCTTCCAGGGCGCAGATATACATCATCACGTAATTGAAGGGCTCTTTGCCGGTGAACCGGTCGCCGAGCTTCGCCTTTTGCTCTTCGGCGAAGGCCAAGGCCGTCTCATAGCGATGGTGGCCGTCGGCGATCAAGAGCGGGCGGTCATGAACGGTCCCGAGCAGCCTTTCGATTTTCGCCGCGTCATCGATGCACCAGAGTCGATGCT
This sequence comes from Deltaproteobacteria bacterium, assembly GCA_021414045.1. GTDB lineage: Bacteria > UBA10199 > UBA10199 > DSSB01 > DSSB01 > DSSB01. Next base: position 7,566 of record JAIOPF010000277.1, read on the forward strand.
CGTCGCCCTTTTCGTCGCGGATTTCGATGTCGGGTTTCCTTTCCGAGAGCTGGGCCAGCTGGGCCCCCGCCTCTTGGGAGGGATCGGGATACAACGCGAAAATCGGCGAGAAGCTGGCATTGGTGCTCTGCATCAGCTTCAAGCGGTCGGCCTTCGGACCCGGAAAGGTCTGCTCGTGCGGCTTCACGCCGCCTTCGGCGAAAGTCTCGAGGCGACGGCGGGCGATGAAGCCCCGGCGGGTCAGGCGCCTTCCGTCCGGAAGCGAATATGTCTGAAAGTAGAGATAGATCGAAGGCTTCTCGTCCTGGCGGAGAATTTCCTTCTGCTTCCACGTGGTATAGGTATGTTGCGACACCGAGTAACGATTCAGGTCGTTTTCTTCCTTGGCCAAGTCGATGCGAACGACGTTGTAGGGAGATTTATCGTAAAGTTTGTCCTGCAAGGCGGGGTCGATCACGTCGTAGGGCGGAGCCATCACCAGACTTAGGTCTCCGACCTTTTCGGGGTTGTAACGGTATCCTTGAAAAGCATCAATCTTCGGCATTCGGGTTCACTCCAAAAGCGGTTTCGATTTTTGAAAAGGGAATGTCGCCTTCCCGTAAAAGCTTTAAACGATTCGCATCGATCTTTACCACCGTCGAACCTCGCGAAGGAGGCAAATCTCCCCCGGACAAGAAGAATAAATCCTCGCGGTCATCGAAGTAACGCTTCAAGTCCGAGAGGCTCCGGGCGCTAGCCTCTCCACTGGGATTGGCGCTGGTCGTCGTGATAGGTCCCCCAAAGCGTTTCAACAATTCCTCGGCAATGAGATTTGGACTCATCCGGATCCCGACAAAACCACCCTCGCTCTGCAAGGAGATCGGGACCCTGTCCAAAGCCTTCAACACGAAGGTCACAGGGCCCGGTAAAAATAAATCTATTAAATTTAATATCTTATCATCGAATACTGAAACTAAATTCTTTACTTGCTCCTGGTGCGAAACCAAGACCGACATCGCCTTGCCCGCGTCGCGCCCCTTCAATTGAAACAGGGCTTCCAAGGCATGGGGCTGGAAGATATCCACCCCCAGTCCGTAGAAGGTTTCGGTGGGATAAATCAGGATCTTTCCCGCCCGCAAAACCTCGACCGCTCCTGTCAGATCGACTTCTTGAATAATCCATCATCCTTATAAGTTGTCATTCTTGGCCAGCAAAGCGGCGGCGTTTTTCTTTCGTTGATCGACCAATTTTTGCGCCAGGACCGGATCGGACAAGCCCAGGATCTGCACCGCGAGAAAAGCCGCGTTTTTCGCGCCGGCCTTGCCGATAGCCACCGTCGCCACGGGAATCCCCGCCGGCATCTGCACCGTCGACAAAAGCGCGTCCAACCCACCCAAAGAAGACGCGTCAAGGGGCACGCCGATCACCGGCTTGACCGTCTTGGAAGAAACCGCGCCGGCCAGATGGGCCGCCATGCCCGCAGCGGCGACGAAAACTTGCACCCCCTGCTTCTCGGCTTCCTTGAGGTATTCCGCGAGGGCCTCCGGAGTTCGGTGCGCCGAGAGCACCTTCATATCGGAAACCACTCCGAAGTCCTTCAAGGTGTCTTGGCAGGCGCGCATGACCTCGAGATCGCTGTCGCTCCCCATCAGAATAGAGACTTGGTACGGTGAATTTTCCTTCGACATGGTCTCTCCTTCGTATCCTAAGATTTTGCCAAACCTCTCGCCGCAATGTCCTTTCGGAAATGCATCCCGCGGAAGCATAACTTCTCGACGGCGGCGTAAGCTTGTTTCAGGGCCAGCTCGAGACTGTCTCCCAAGGCGCTGACGCAAAGCACCCGTCCCCCGTTGGTGAGCCACTTCCCGTCTTTGCGCGACGTTCCCGAGTGATACACCATCGCCAGCTCGCCCGCCGCTTCCAGTCCTTGGATTTCGTCGCCCTTGCGGGGAGCGACTGGATAACCTTCGGCCGAGATCACGATGCAGACGGCACTGCCCGGCCTCCATTTGGCGGGGACTTTCGTCACTCGGCCTTCGATGGCGGCCTCGAACAGGTCCACCCAATCGCTCTCTAGGCGGGGCAAGAGCACCTCGGCCTCGGGATCGCCGAACCGGACGTTGAATTCGAGCACGTAAGGCTTTCCAGCCTGGATCATCAAGCCCGCATACAAGACGCCCACGAAAGGACGGCCTTCTTCGCGCATCCCCGCCAGGCTCGGCGCGATGATCGTGCGCATCACCTCTTGGGCCAAGGCCTCGGTCATCACCGGCGCGGGGGAATAGGCGCCCATGCCGCCGGTGTTAGGCCCCAGATCACCGTCGTTCAGGCGCTTGTGGTCCTGGCTCGACGCGAGCGCGATCCCTTCGACGCCATCGCAAAGTACCATGAAGGAGAGCTCCTCGCCCTCGAGGAATTCTTCGATCACCAATTGCTGCGACCCGAATTCTTTTTTCACGAGGATGCGGTCGACTCCCTCCAGTGACTCTTCGAGGGTCAAGGGCACCAACACTCCCTTGCCCGCCGCCAGCCCGTCGGACTTCAGGACCCAACGGGAGTCGGAGCGTTCGCGCAAAAATTTCTTGGCCGCCTCGGGATCGGTGAATACCTCGTAGGCGGCGGTGGGAATTCGATACTTTTTGAGGAAATTCTTGGTGAAGACCTTGCTCGCCTCGAGAATGGCGGCTTCTCGATTGGGCCCGAAAATCTTGAGCCCGGCCTTTTGGAAGGCATCGACGACGCCCAAGGTCAGTGGGACTTCGGGGCCAACCACGGTCAGGTCGATCTTTTCTTCTTGAGCCAGCCGGACCAAGGCCGGGATATCCTCGACCGGGACCTCGGCGCAACGGGCTTCCGCGGCGATGCCGGGATTGCCGGGCGCGACCAAAACCTCCCGCACGCGCGGCGACCTTTTGATCGCCTTGACTAAGGCGTGTTCGCGTCCTCCGGAACCGATGACCAAGACTTTCATAGAGTTCCGGCTCTAAAACCCGAAACCGTCCCTGTCAAGCTCCGGATCGTCGGAATGGGCATTCCTTTTTTCCCTTGTGACGCCGGGCGGCTGTGTTAGCCTGCCGGCCAAACTTTGAACAAGGAGCGCCATCGTGGCCATTTCCCCCCGGGCTGAAAAAGCCTTCCAATTGCTCACCGAACTCAACGAAGTCGACGTCGGTCAGTACCAACAAATCCTCAAAGACCGCCTGGGCCCGGAAGTCTTAGCCGTCTTCGAAAGCTATTGCCGCGAGATCATGCCGGAAGAAGAGAACGACGAGGTACTCGGGACTTTGGTCCACCTCATGATCACCGGTTTCCTGGTGAGCGCCAACGAAGGCGAAGCCGTCTTCGGTCCGAAGATCGAAATCGCCGAATAAACAAGAATCGCCGAAGCTTAGTGACGGAAGTGCCGCATGCCGGTGAACAGCATGGCAATGCCGTGCTCGTCCGCTGAGGCGATGACTTCTTCATCCCGCACCGAACCGCCGGGTTGGATCACGGCGGTGACTCCGTGGCTTGCGGCCGCGTCGAGTCCGTCGCGGAAGGGAAAGAAGGCGTCGGAACCCAGAACCGTTCCCTTTAAGGGAGAAGCCGCCTTCAGCGCGGCGATCTTCACCGAATCGACTCGGCTCATCTGCCCGGCGCCGACGCCGATGCTCCGATCCTCCCGACAAAACACGATGGCATTGCTCTTGACGTGTTTCACCAATTTCCAGGCGAAGTCGAGGGCCTTGAGTTCCTCCGCCGTCGGAGCTCGTTTCGTAACCACCTTCGCGTCCGCCGCGGCCAGCATCTGAGTGTCGCGATCCTGAACCAGCATCCCCCCCACCACTTTCTTCATGTCCCAGCCGGTGATTTCATAACGGCGGATAGGCAGCGTCTTGAGCAGGCGAATGTTTTTCTTCTGTTTCAACACCTCGAGGGCTGCGGGCTCGTAATTCGGGGCGATGACGGCCTCGAAGAAGGATTTCGCGATCTCCTCCGCCGCGGCCAGACTGACCTCCCGATTGAAGGCAATGATGCCTCCGAAGGCGCTGGTTTCGTCGCAGGCCTTGGCTTTGAGGAAGGCGTCGGAGATATCCCCCAAGGTAGTGGCCACGCCGCAGGGGTTACTGTGCTTGACAATGCAGCAAGCCGCGAGCTCGAACTCTTTCACGGTCTCGAGGGCTCCGTCCAAATCCATGATGTTGTTATAGGAGAGCTCCTTGCCGTGGAGCTGCCTCGCGTTGCCCACGCAGGGCTCGTCGCGCCAACCCTCGGAATAATACGCCGCTTGCTGGTGGGGATTCTCTCCATAGCGCAGGTCGAAGATCTTTTTATACTGGAGCGTCAGCACCCGGCTGAATTTCTCCTTCTCCGGGGTTTCGGTCGGGGCCTTGAGGGAGGTGAGAAAATTTCCGATCGCGCCGTCGTAGGCGGCGCAGAAGGTGAAAACCTTCGCGGCCAATTCGAAACGCAATTCCCGGGTCGTTTCCATCCCGTGGTTTTCCAGCTCGAGCTTGAGTTTGTCGTAATCGACCGAATCGACGACCACCGTCACGTCCTCGAAGTTCTTCGCCGCCGCCCGCAGCATGCTGGGGCCGCCGATGTCGATGTTCTCGATGGCGTGCTCGAGGGTAACTCCGGGCTTCGAGACGGTCTGGACGAAGGGATAGAGGTTCACCACCACCAGGTCGATGGGCTTGATGCCTTGGGAGGCCATGGCCTTTTGGTGCTCGGCGTTGTCGCGGATATTGAGAATGCCGCCGTGGACCTTCGGATGCAGCGTCTTCACCCGGCCGTCCATCATCTCGGGAAAACCCGTGTAATCGCCGATGGGAACGACTTTCACTCCGTTTTCGATCAATAGTTTCTCGGTGCCGCCGGTGGTGAGAATTTCGACGCCGTTTTTAGCCAAGTATTTCGCCAATTCGACGATGCCCGTTTTGTCGGAGACGCTGATCAGCGCCCTTTGAATTTTTGCCATAAATCTCTCTCTGATGAATCTTCGCTATTTCGCCAAGGACGCCGTGCCCAGCAGGCTCTTGATGTCCTCGTCGGTGAAACGAACGCCGGCGCCCATGAACCAATCGAGGCCATGCTGCGGATTGATGAAATCGTCGAGCCCGCCCACCAGGAAGAGCGAGCGGGTCACGTTGAGCTGGGACAAAAGTTTCAGATGGGGGCGATCCGCGCCGAAATCGAAGGCCGAGAACTGCACGGCGACGGGCCCCTTCGTGTAATCGATGCCGAAGCCCCCCGTCGACTCGATCAAACCGCCGCGAACGGTGACGTCGTGGAACTTCTTGCCCAACTCCGCCGAGAATCGGACCTTGTGAAAATCCTCGGTCTCGGTGGTAATGGTGCTGGTCGCGCCACCCGAGGTGGTGACACTGGTGATCTGCGTGCTCTTCGAGGGCGAGGGAGCGGGGTCGTGGACCACCTCGAAGAGGAAGAATTTGTCCGGCCGCGGCTGGAAACGCAGGCCGACGTAATTCTTCACGTCCTTCGTCGAGCCCAAGTATTCCATATGGTAGTTGACCTCGGTCTCGATGCGCCGAATCCCCTCGGTCAGGCCGTTGATATTGTCCAAAAGCTCGTTCGTCTTTTCGGCCGTCTGCGGATCGTTGAGGAGCTTGCCGACCGTGCCCTGCCCGGAATTCACCTTTTCGGTGATCTCGGCGATACGCTTGAGAGAAGCCTCGATCTCCGGCGTCGAATTCTGCGAGAAACCTCGGAGTTGGTCGGTCAGGATCCTCATGTTGTTGACGATGGCGTTCATGTTGGCCGCGTTGGTATTGGTGAAGGTGGCCAGGTTCGCGGTGAGCACTTGAGTGCTTTTCAGGATTTCGGCGGTGTAGGAATGCTCGGAGACCGTGTAGGTCTTGAGGGCGGCGGTCACTTCCTTCATGTCGGCCGTCATGACCGAAAGGTCGCGGACCAGCTGCTGGTAATCGGCGGGTTGCTTCACCCGACCCACGACTCCGCCGGGAGCGATCTCTTGGGCGTCGGCCCGGCCGGGAAACAACTCGATATAGGTGTCGCCCAAGACGCCGCGAGTCCTGATCTCGGCCGTGACGTCGTCGCCCAGCTTCACGTCCTTGCGCAGCTCGATCTCGACCCGTGCCTTGCGATCCGGGGTCAAGGCGATGCCGCTGACGGTTCCCACCGGGATGCCGGCCACCTGCACCGGCGTTTTCACGGTCACTCCCTCGGCGTTGTCCATCAGCGTATAGATCTTGTAGGTGCCGCCGGGAGTCCATCCGAGCTGGCTGACGTCGACGGTGATATAAGCGAGCAAGGCGATGGCGAGGATGACGAAGACGCCGACTTTCGCTTCTGTGGAGAATTTTTTCCTCATCCGATGAAGTCCTTATCCGCCTTACCCTGCAGGAAATTCTGAATCCGAGGATCCTTCGATTCACGGAAGCTCTCCGGGGATCCTTCCGAAAGAATTCGCCCTTCATAGAGCATCGCGATCTTATCGGCCATTTTTATGGTGGAGCGAATGTCATGGCTGACGATCACCGAGGTCAACCCGAAACTCTTCTGGGTTTCCAGGATTAAATTGTCAATCGAATCCGTGAGTATCGGATCCAGGCCGGTGGTCGGCTCGTCGTACAAAATAATTTCGGGATCGAGCATGAGGGCCCGGGCGAGGCCGACGCGCTTGCGCATCCCTCCGCTCAGCTCCGAAGGCATCTTATGGCCGACATTCTTAAGGCCCACCTTGGCCAATTTGTCCAAAACTTTGACCTCGATCTCGTCTTCTTCCAGGTGACTGTGCTGACGCAAGGGAAAGGCGACGTTGTCGAAGACGTTCATCGAGTCGAATAACGCCGCGTTCTGGAAGAGCATCCCGAATTTTTTCCGCATTTCGTTTTGCCCTTGGCCCGACAATTCGAGCATGTCGGTTCCCTCGATCAAGACCTTGCCGCTGTCCGGGAATATCAAACCGATCATCGTCTTGAGCAGGACGCTCTTCCCTTCCCCGGAACGCCCGATGATGACGGTAATCTTGCCGCGGGGAATCTCCAAGTCGAGGCCGTCCATCACCTTTTGGGTGCCAAAGGATTTTCGCAAGTCCTTCATTTGAATCACGGCGGAGGAAGAGGGATTCACGGTTTTCCTTAAATCAGGGGAATAACTGCAGAAGCCAGGTCGTTAAAAAATAATTGAGCACCAACACGGTCACGGATCCGGCGACGACCGCCTGGGTCGTGCTGCGACCGACGCCCTCGGCGCCGTTATTGGTGTGATACCCCTTGTAACAGGCGATCAAGCTCACGATGACGCCGAAGACCACTCCCTTGATGAGGCCTTGGAAGAAATCCTGAGGTTCCATGACTTTGTGGTAATGCATCATGTAGGGGCCTTCCGGAATTTCCAGCAAATAGATCGAAACGATATAGGCCCCGAACAGCCCTAGACCGTTGAAGATGCCGACTAACAATGGCATCATTAACGTGGTGGCCAGAACGCGCGGCACCACCAAGTAATTGATGGGGTGAACGGCCATGCTCTTCAAGGCATCGACCTGTTCGGTCACCGTCATGGTGCCGATCTCCGCGGCGATGGAACTGCCAGCGCGCGCGACGATCATGAGGGCGGTGAAGACGGGCGCCAGCTCGCGAGCGAGGGCGACGCCGACCGTCGAACCTACCAAGCTCTCGGCATTGATGAGCCGAAAACCGGAGGCGGTCTGCAAGGCGAAGACCATTCCCGAGAAAAGTCCCACCAAGGCGATGATGAAGGTGGAATTCACGCCGATCTTCACCATCTCGCGAAACAGCACCCGAACATGGAACTTCCCGCGGAAAAACCACTGAACCGTCTCGAGTGTGAAAAAGACGAAGCTTCCCACGCCCTTGATGGCTCCCGTGAAGGGTTTCCCGACGCTCGTCAAGGTCGCTTGCAGGCGGGAATTGCGGAATAAAAAGTTCTGGATGGCCTCAATCATGCCCTCTCCCCTTCGTAAACCCGGGGAACCCTGCGACTCACCGCGCAAAAAAGCTCATAGGAGATCGTGCCCGCCTTTTCGGCCACTTCTTCGGCCGGAAGCCCATCGCCCCAAAGCCTGACGGGATCCCACAAAG
>JAIOPF010000278.1 GCA_021414045.1 Deltaproteobacteria bacterium
CGGGGCTTAAAGCCGCCGCGGAGAGGCCCTGGAATCGTGAATATCCATTGACTTGGGTTTGTGATCTTGCTTTAAACCGCGGGGCCGCTAGGATCCTAGACGGTCTGATAACGCCAAAATTGAGGGTAATCCAATGTCCAACAATGAAAATTATTCCGTCATCGTCTCCGCGGCCCGCACCCCCATCGGGAGCTTTTTGGGAGCTTTATCTTCCATCCCCGCTCCCAAGTTGGGCGCTGTCGCCATTCAGGAGGCCGTCAAGCGTGCCGGCATCAAGGGCGAGCAAGTCGAAGAAGTGATCATGGGCAACGTTTTGACCGCGGCGGTGGGACAAGCCCCCGCGCGACAGGCGGTGATTTTTTCGGGGCTGCCCAAGGAGACGGGCGCTCTGACCATTGGCAAGGTCTGTGGTTCCGGATTGAAGGCCGTCATGTTGGCCGACCAAATGATTCGAGCCGGCGATCGCGATGTCATCGTGGCAGGCGGCATGGAAAGCATGAGCCTCTCTCCCTACGCCTTGCCAAAGGCCCGCGAAGGCTATCGCATGGGGAACGGACAGATCATCGATACCATGGTGAACGACGGCCTCTGGGACGTGTACAACCAATACCATATGGGTAGTGCCGCCGAACTTTGCGCGAAAGAATACAACATCAGTCGGGAAGAGCAGGATGCCTTCGCCGCCGAAAGCTACCGTCGGGCCATCGCGGCAGTGAAAGACGGCATCTTCAAGGACGAGATTGTCCCGGTTCCGGTGCCGCAACGCAAGGGTGATCCCGTGCTCGTCGATACCGATGAAGAACCCGGCAAGGGCGACATCGCGAAACTTTCTAAATTGAGCACGGCCTTCCAAAAGGATGGCACCGTCACCGCGGGCAATGCCAGTTCGATCAACGACGGCGCCGCGGCTCTGGTGGTGATGAGCGCTCGCAAGGCGAAAGAGTTGGGTCTCAAGCCTCTGGCGAAGATTGTAGCCCAGGATCAAGCCTCCATCGCACCCGAATGGTTCACGATGGCCCCGGCCGAGGCCATGCAGCGGGCCCTCAAGCGAGCTTCGCTGACCGCGGCCGACATCGATCTCTGGGAAGTCAACGAGGCCTTCTCGGTGGTTGCCGTTGCGAACAACAAGAAGATCGGCATTCCGGCCGACAAGGTCAACGTCTCCGGCGGCGCCGTGGCCTTGGGCCATCCCATCGGAGCCAGCGGTGCGCGCATCCTCGTCACCTTGCTCTACGGCATGAAACGCCGCAACGCCAAACGCGGTCTGGCCAGTCTTTGTATCGGCGGCGGCGAGGGCGTGGCACTGATCGTCGAGAGTTTATAATTGGTTTTTCTTAAGGGCGCTTCATGAAGCGCCCTTATCATTATTATCTATAGGAGCTTTTCATGTCGGTTAAAAAAATTGGAGTCATCGGCGTCGGACAAATGGGCAGCGGGATCGTGCAGGTCGCGATTTTATCGGGTTATGATGTTTTGGCATGCGATCAAACCCCCGGCCATAACGAAAAGGCCGGCGCCACCCTGCAGAAGCAGTTGGCTAAGTTGGTCGAAAAAGGCAAGTTGAGCGAGGACGACAAGAGCGCCGCCCTCAAGCGTCTGACCTGGACCTGCAATCTCGACGATTATTCCAAGGTTGACCTGATCATCGAGGCCATAACCGAAGATGTCCCAACCAAAGAAAAGCTGTTCCGCGATCTGGACGCCAAGGTCGGTCCCAATACCATCCTGGCCACCAACACCAGCTCGATTTCCATCACTCGCCTTGCGGCCGTGACCAAGCGCCCGGAAAAGGTGATCGGCATGCATTTCTTCAATCCGGTCCCAGTCATGAAGCTGCTTGAGGTCATCCGCGCCGTGCAAACCGACGATGCGACCTATCAAACGGTCTGTGCCGTCGGCGAGAAGTTGGGCAAGAAGGTCGTCACCGCCAAGGACTCGGCGGCCTTCATCGTCAACCGCACCTTGCTGCCTTTCCTCAACGAAGCGGTCTTCACCTTGTATGAGGGTGTCGGCACCGCCGAGGACATCGCC
>JAIOPF010000275.1 GCA_021414045.1 Deltaproteobacteria bacterium
CATCGGCGACACGAAGAGCGTGAAATAATAAGTGAAGTAATCGTAAGACCTCGCGATCGAGGTCATCAGCATCCCGAAACTCGCGAAGAGCAAGCCCGTGCAAGCCATCACCAAGGGCATCACCGCGACCCAAGGAGAATGGATGAGGTGAAACAGGAACAAGACGACGAAGATGACCGAGCTGGTCATCACCGCCTTGGTCGCGGCCCAAAGAATCTCGCCCCCGACCACCTCGGACATGGAGACGGGCGTCATCGCGATGCCGTTGAAGGTCTTCTGCACTTCCATCCGGGTATAAGAGCTGAAAGTGGTCTCAAAGCTGGCCCCATTCATGACGGTGGTGATCAAGATGGCCGGCGCGATGAATTCGGCGTAAGTCAATCCGTTGAAGCTGGGCACGAAACGCCCCAGCCCATAGCCCATGGCGAAGAGATAGAGCAGCGGCTCGCCGAAATTCGCGACGATGGAGGCGGCGAAATACTTCTGCCAGACGATGAAATCGCGGCGCCAGACCTTGAAGATACGATAGGTGAACATCAGTCCCTCAATTCCCTTCCGGCCAATTTCAAGAAGACATCCTCGAGCGAAGCGGGCCGCAAATGGAAATCCAGGGCCTGGATCTCGGGAAGCTGCTCGAGCAGGACGCCGTTCTTCTCGCGAATCATGACGTAGAGCGTGTCGCCGACCAATTCGGTCTCCCTCGCCTTCTTGTCCAAGAGGTCGATTTTTTCCTTCAAGAACTTGAGAACGGCCTGCTTCGCCCGAATTTCCAGGACCTCGCGCCCGACCAGTTTTTCGACCAAGGCGTCGGGAGTGCCTTCGATCAGGATCTTCCCGTGGTCCATCATGACCAGGCGATCGCAAAGCCGCTGGGCCTCTTCCATATAATGCGTGGTCAAAACCATCGTCACGCCGCTGGCCTTCAGAGCCCTGAGCTTGTCCCAAATGAGATGGCGAGCCTGCGGATCGAGTCCCGTTGTCGGCTCGTCCAAGATCAAGACCTCGGGCCGGTTGATCAAGGCCCGGGCGATCATCAGGCGACGCTTCATGCCTCCGGAAAGCTTGTCGATCTTCTGATCGCTTTTTTCCTGGAGGCTGAAAAACTGGATCAGCTCTTGGGCGCGCTTCTTCCCCTCGGATTTCGGGATGTCGAAATAACTGGCATAGAGCACGAGGTTTTGCAGGACGCTTAAGTCGGGGTCGAGGTTGTCTTCTTGGGGCACAACGCCCAGGCGGGCCTTGATTTGCCGGGGTTCCCGCATCACATCGCGGCCCATGACCGTCAGTTGTCCCGTGCTGACCGGAGAGAAGCAGTAGATCATCCGCATCGTGGAGGTCTTGCCCGCCCCGTTCGGCCCCAGGAAACCGAAGCACTCCCCGCGGGCGATCTGAAAGCTGACGCCGCGCACGGCCTCGAAGGCATCGAAACTCTTGCGAAGATCCCGGGCGACGATGACGGGGGCGAGCTTGTCCATAAACCGAAAATATCTAGGACAATTCCGCGACCTTAGGCAAGCGCCATGGTGCTTATTGTTCACGCAACCAAATCGGCTTTCCTCCGATGAGATAATGCCCACCGGTGGCCTTCCGCCCCGATCCCACTTTTTTTTCGGTTCAAGCCTTCCTGTTGAAGACTAGGAAGGAACCATGGTCGTCTCTAAAACCAAGAAACCGGATGGGCTTGCCCTATCCTTTACAAAACCGCTCCTTTTATCGAAACCCCGGTCCCCCCTGATGACTGCGGCGGCGCCGATTTCATTCCGAACCCAAACTTCTCCAAGCGCGAAATTCTCTTTCCGCCAACCGGCGATTTTTTCTTTGGACCCCAATCTCTCGACCCGAGGCCAAGACGAGCACTCGACCTTATCTCTCTATTTGGGAGGAATAGCCCTGCCCTTCGTGGCCATGGCGGCAAAGCGAAGCTCACACGAAATCCTAGTCCAAAAGGCGATCGCAGGTGACCCCGAGGCTCTCGCCGAATTAAGCGAGATAGCCCAAAAAAATAAAAACGTGCTGCATGATATCGTCAAGATCGTCTATCAGACCAAACATCCAACGGTGACAAGCGACGCCCTGGGCGACCTGCTGCTGTCCCACAGCCTAGCGCCCGGTCCCCTCAGCGCTTTGCTGCTCTCGCGCTTGGACCTCGATAAAATATCTTCCTCGTTTCCGGATTTATCCAAAGCCGACGACATCTCGCCAAGGGATCGAAGCGCTCCCGACGGCCTTCGTCGCTTCCACAAAAGAAGGTGCTCTCGCTTTGTCGTTTCGCGATTTGACGGACCAGCCTTCCTCCGCTCCGAAAATCTCTCAGGGCGACCAGGGTCCGTTCATGGCCCCCGCGGAAAACGAGCACGACGGAAGTCCCCTCTCGCTGAAGGACCTTACCTTGCTATTGGGCGCAAACGTGGATTCGGAGCCATCGAACTTAAGCCCGGAGGTGCGGGAGATGACCGCTGCGATGCGGGCACATTGGGAGGCCTTGAGCCCCGCCGAAAAAGAAGGGTTCCAGGGAAACTTTGCCGCCTTCCTGCTGCAATTCTTGAAGCCTCGCCTGACAAACTCGGTATCAACTCGCGAAGAGGAAAACGAAAGGACGCGAAATCCCTCAAACCCAAGGGGACGAGGGCGAAAATAAGGATGGAAAAAACCCGCCTCGATCCCAGACCGATTTGGCACCAGGTTGATTTTTTTGACAATTACCGACAAATATCATTGGATTCAAATACCTAAAAAGGTATCCTCAATAGGCAATGAAATCGAATAAGAAAACGTCTTTCAAGGCAATCCAAAGGACGAAAAGCAAAAGGACATCCTCCCCCGCGAAGGTGGACCCCGTCTCCGTATATCAACTCATCGCCCTTAGGGGGAAAAGCCCTCTTCGAATCCCCAAGCTCTCCGACACATTGCGAAAAAAATATGATTGAGGCACTGCTGGATTTGATCAAAATCTTCGAACGCGAAAGTTTGAAGTATTGTCTTATCGGCGGATTGGCGATGATGCTTTACGGGGGGCGCGCCAATACGATCGACATCGATTTCTACTTATTGGTGGATGACCTCGGAAAAATCCTGGCCCTTCTGAAAAAACGAAAAATCGGGGCGACTCCGGCGGGAGACTTCCAAATCAAGGCCCGATACAAGGGCGTGCCGATTGATTTGTTATTGGCGGATCATTATCTCGGCCAAGACGTCGTTCAGCGGGCGAAGAAAAAAAAACTTGGAGATAAGATTGTCAAGGTGGCCACTCCCGAAGACCTGATTATCCTCAAGACCCTTGCGGATCGGTCCATCGATCATCGTGACATTGAAGAATTAAAAGAAATCTTCGGAAAAACGCTCGACCAAAAATACATCTCGAAAAAGCTTAAAACTCTAAAAAAAATACTGGATTCTTAACGGTACTGGACCTGCACGTCGTAGGCGAAGTCCATGTGGCGGCGCCGCGCGTCGTCGACGTATTCGCGGGGCTCGATCAAGGAGATGTGAAAATCCTCGCCGCGACCGGAGAGCATCGACATGAAGAGGCGGACGGCGTTGCGCCATTCGAACATCCCCTTCGCCAAATCGCTGAGCGAGAGGCAAAAGGAGGTGTCCTTCTTGAGCAGAAGCTTGTCCAGGATCATCGAGACGAAACGGGGCAATTCTTGGTCTTGGATGTCTTGGTGATTGCCCATTCCCATGACCAAAAGTTCTTTGGCCGGAAGCCTGCCGTGCAGCGGCATCAAGAGGGCCTCGCCGCGCTTGCCGTTGAAACGATCTTTGAGGATGAGGTTGGAGAGGGATCCATTCAGGCGCCAATCGACCATTCCCGCCTGCCCTTTGAGGGGGCGAACGTCTTCGTAGGCAAGTACCATCGTCAGGTGGTTCTCGACCTCGTCGATGGGGTCGCTGGTGATCTTGAGTTGGATCATAGCTTAGATTTTCTTCAGGGCCTTGGCGATGTGGTCCAAAATCCCGTTCACGAAAGCGCCCGATTCTTCGGTACCGTATTTCTTGGCGATTTCGATGGCCTCGTTGATGGTCACCGAGGCCGGAATATCCTGGCAGTACAGTAGCTCGAAAACGGCCATTCGTAAAATATTTCGATCGACGGAGGCCATTCTCGAGACTTTCCAGTGGGTGGAATGGCTCTCGACCAACTGATCGATCTCTCGGACGTTGTTCGAGACGCCGTCGATGATCTGACGGGTAAAATCCTTCACTTCCTCCAGGGCCGCGCCACCCAGTCCTTCGTCTTCCAAGAGCAGGCAATACGGGTCCTTCAAGAAACGATCGGTCACCTCGCCGCCCGATTTGTGGGCCAGCTCGGTTTCGTAGAGCAATTGCAGCGAGATTTCCCGCGCCTTACGCCGGTTACCCATTTTGGACCTTCTTCTTTAAAAGAGCCATCTCGACGGCGGTCAAAGAGGCTTCCCTCCCCTTGTTATGCTCATCGTCGGAAGAACGCGCCAGGGCCTGAGCTTCATTATCCGTGGTCAGCACGCCGAAGGCCATGGGGATTTCGGTCTCGAGGGACGACGGCGTCGAATTTTCCGGTCTTGGCGATTTGCTTCGCCAATAGGGGAAGCTCGAAGGCCCCTGGGACCCGGTAAATCACGATCTCTTGCTCGGGAATGCCGATGCCCTGGAGCGCCAAAAGCGACCCCTTGAGGAGACCATCGGCCACCTTGGGATTGTAGCGCGCCGCGACGACGGCGACGCGCAGGCCGCGGCCGTCCAAGGATTTTGGATTGAGTTCGGTCTTGCCCATAAATAAAAACGGTCCCTACACCTTCTTCAAGATGTGCCCGAGCTTGTCCTTCTTCGTCGTCAAATAATGCAGGTTGGAACGGTTCGGCGCGATCTCGATGGGAACCCGCTCCACGATGCTCAACCCGTAACCCTCGAGTCCGACGATTTTCTTGGGATTGTTGGTCAGCAAGCGCAACTTGCCGACCCCTAAGGAAACGAGGATCTGCGCACCGATGCCGTAATCGCGAAGATCCGGTTTGAACCCCAATTTCTCGTTGGCCTCGACGGTATCGAGCCCGCTCTCTTGGAGGGTGTAGGCCTTGATCTTGTTCGGCAAACCGATGCCCCGGCCCTCTTGGCGGATATAGAGGATGACGCCCTTGCCCGCTTCCTCGACCATTTCCATGGCCCGGTGCAGTTGGGCGCCGCAATCGCAACGCATCGACCCAAAGGAATCGCCGGTCAGGCACTCCGAATGGACTCGAACCAAGACATCGTCTTCGGGCCCTATCTCGCCCTTGACCAGAGCGACGTGATGATTGCTGTCCACGTCGTTCTCAAAGACCTTGATCTTGAAGTCGCCGAAAGCGGTGGGCAGTTCGGCCTCGCTGGCGACGCGGACGAGTCGCTCCTTTTGCAGGCGGTAGCGGACCATGTCGGCTACCGAGACGATGGTCAGTCCGTGCTCTTCCGAAAATTTTTGCAGGTCGGGCATCCGAGCCATGGTGCCGTCCTCGTTCATGATCTCGCAGATGACGGCGGCGGGCTTCATGCCGGCCATGCGGGCCAGATCCACCGAACCCTCGGTCTGCCCGGTGCGCACCAGGACACCTCCGGTGCGGGCGCGTAGAGGGAAAATATGCCCCGGACGGGCGAGTTCTTCGGGTTTGCAGTCGTCTTTAATGGAGGTGAGGATGGTCACCGCCCGGTCGGCGGCGGAAATCCCCGTCGTCGTGCCATCCCGGGCGTCGATGGAAACCGTGAAGCCCGTATTATAGAGCGAGCTATTGTCTTGAACCATCATCGGGAGGTTGAGTTGCTGACACTTCTCTTCGGTGAGAGAAAGGCAGATCAACCCGCGGGCGTACTTCGCCATGAAGTTGATGGCCTCGGGGGTGATGGACTCGGCGGCCATGGCGATGTCGCCTTCGTTCTCCCGGTCTTCGTCGTCGACCAAGATCACCATCTTGCCGGCCTTGAAGTCGTCGATGGCGGCCTTCACTTTTTCGAAACTGCGATGAAATTCCATGATGTCGGGGCTCATAAAAAAATCCTATCGGAGACTAGCTCGAGATTTAAACAATTTATCCAGGTATTTCAAGAGGATATCCGCCTCAATGTTAAGTGGCGCTCCAAGGGCCTTTTCCACCAGGCAGGTGCGCTCTTGGGTATGCGGAATGATGCACAAGGAGACCTGATCCTTCTTGACCTGGTTGACCGTCAGACTGATTCCGTCCACGGTCACCGAACCCTTGTCGACCATGTAACGGCGAAGGTGCTTGGGCACGCGAACTTCCAGCAACCAGTAGGCGTCGGGCTTCGCCGCGACGAACTTCTTCTTCACCAAAGCCCCAACCCCGTCGACATGCCCTTGGACGATGTGGCCGTCCAGCCGATCCGAGAGGCGCATGGGGCGCTCCAGATTGACCCGTTCTCCGGCCTTTAGCTTGCCCAGACTGGTGCAACGCAGGGTCTCGGGGGAGATGTCGGCCGAGAAGGTTTTCCCTTGGATCTTGGTCGCGGTCAAACAACAGCCGTTGACCGCGATGGAATCACCCAGCTTGGTCCCTTTTAAAGAAAAAGGCGACTGCACCTGCAAACGGGTATGCGTTGGATATGATTCGATTTTTTTGACAAGGCCTGCGCCTTCGACGATGCCGGTAAACATAACGAGTGGGCAAGCTAGCGGCTGGGCCCCGGGCCGTCAATAGTCTTCGGCGACAACAAGAAAGATGGAAAATTCCACCTCATCGGGAGATAGAGATTTTCTTATGCCTTGGAACCTCAACCCCGCTCTGATCGGAAAGATCGCCGGCGCCCTCTCCTTTTTGGCTTTCGTCCCCTATATCGTTTCGACCCTGCGCGGGATCAACCGGCCCAATCGCGCCACCTGGATCATCTGGACGGCGGTGGGCATCAGCCTACTGGCCAGCTATGCGGCGGCCGGAGCCAGGGACACACTCTGGGTTTCCGGGGCCAACCTGGCTGCCTTCATTGCCGTGCTGGCGATTTCGTTCAAATATGGGGAAGGCGGTTGGACGCGCTTCGACATCGGCTGTTTGGTCGCGGCGGCCTTGGGTTTCGGATTGTGGTGGTGGTTCGATTCTCCCCTGCCGACGCTTTACTCGGGGCTGTTCATCGATTTTGTGGGCGCCTTGCCGACCATCCGCAAGGCCTGGGCGAATCCCGAGAGCGAAGATCTGCTCGCATGGACGATGTTCTGCATCGCGAATGCGATCAATCTATTCGCCATCCGCGAATGGAGCGTCGTCATCGCTTCCTATCCCGTTTACATGGTGTTCATTACGTTTTTGTTGATGGCGATCTTGATCCTCAGGCGGGCACAAAGACGCCTCTCGGCATCTACCTAGTGCGGAGATAGAGCCTTTTTATGGATTGGAAGAGGGCCTATCCCGCATCACGAGGCTAGACCGAAGCGTCTCGTAGAGTTCAACCAATCGCTCCAATCTCGGGCCATAAGAATCGCGAAAAGCATCCATGTCCGGACCTTGCAATTGGCTTAGGATGTTACGCAAGGACCACCCTCCCCGACCCCGGGAATCTTGCGTGATATCGAGTAGGACATCCGGAGAATATTCTTCCAGCATGGGACGCAAATCCTCCGGGTCCATATTATCGGCGAGGAGATCCTCCACGCCGTTCAGGGAAGACTCGTGATCCCTCAGTCGACCTTCGAAACCCGTCGCGTTGTATCGCAGAAAGTTATTCAAGGCATTAGAATCGGACGCCGCAGTCTCGGCAACCGGCGACGGCAATGCCATCATCCCCGTGGCCAGGGCCGCTATTTCAAAAAGGACCGTCGTGCGGTTCCTGCCGATTTTGTTTCCCGACGGATTAGAACGAATTTGCCCAAAAAGCTCCGCGATACGGTCTCGAACTTCTGGACTCACCTCATTTGCAGCTTCTTCCCTCAGGAAGCGATGGATCGCCGCGGAAATTCGAATCATCACCGGTTCTGGAAGATTGGCGTAAGCCTGGAGCGCTTCTTCCCGGCTGGCCCGTCGGGAAATGCGGTCCGCGCTGGAAAGATCCCGATTCAAGAATGTAACCATGTTCTCGGACCAAGGCGGTTCGGCCGTCTCGGACTCGGAAACTTCCGCAGGAGCTGGCGGTACGCTCGAGATCCTAGCTTCCCCAGGCAAAGGCAGAGGACGCAAACGATCGGGACTGACCTGAACCTCTCCCTCTTCCGCCGCCATCCCGGAATTCCAATGCTGCCAGGCGCCGCTTTGCGTTTCATGGACGCGGATAATATACGGCACCTGAAGATTATCTAAAACGCTTCGAAAAGTATGCACAAAGGGATAGGAGACCGCGGGAGCCTCGATGATGTACTCCACCCCTTCCAATCCATGCTGTCGAATCAAAAGCGCATGGCGGT
>JAIOPF010000041.1 GCA_021414045.1 Deltaproteobacteria bacterium
ATCTTCTGGCCTACGTGCGTCAGACCCAAAAATCTCTTTTCAAGCACCTGGGCGAGATTCATTTCGTGCGCGGGCGCCAATACCTGGGGATGGACGCGCGGACTTTCCGGCACCTCGAATTGACCGTGAACGCCCGCGGCGATGGCTCGCGGCACAGCCTATTTTGGGCCCTCAATCAAACGAAGACGGCGATGGGCGCGCGGCGTCTCAAGAAATGGATCCACTATCCCTTGCTCGATCTTGCGAAGATTCGGACGCGCCAAGAAGCGATCGCCGAGCTGGTCGAGAAGACCGAGCTGCTCTACGGTCTGCAGGAAGGGCTGGGCAAGCTTCAGGACGTCGAGCGCATGTTGGGCAAGCTTTCCCTGGGAACGGTGAACGCTCGCGACCTGCACGGCATGGCTCGGTCGCTGCGCGAGGCCCAGACTTTGATTGCCGGTCAGCGCGAAAATCTTCGGGCGGCTTTTTTTCGGGAATTGATGGCCGATTATCCGGAGCTCGGCGACCTGTGCGAAATCCTCCTGAAACAGTTGCAGGAAGATTTGCCCATGACCATCCGCGAGGGCGGCATGATCGCCCCCGGCGTGCACCCCGAATTAGATGAGTTGCGGGCCATTAGCCGCGACGGTAAATCCATTATCGCCGCGATGGAAGAGGAAGAGCGGAAGCGCACGAAGATCTCTTCGCTCAAGATCCGTTATAATAAGGTCTTCGGATATTACATCGAGATCACGAACTCGAACCGCGAAAGCGTCCCCGTGGATTATATCCGCAAGCAGACCCTGGCCAACGCTGAGCGCTACATCACGCCGCGACTCAAGGAATACGAGAACAAGGTATTGGGCGCCGAGGAGCGCATCAAGAGCCTCGAATATGAACTGTTCTGCAAGCTGCGCGACGCCTCGGCCTTGCGCATCGAGGAAGTCCGCCGCGCCTCCCAAGTCTTGGGATCCCTCGATGTGGCGGCTTCCTTGGCCCAAGTGGCCCGCGAGCAGCGCTATGTCCGTCCTGAATTGGTCGAAGAACGAATTATAGATCTCAGGGACGCGCGTCATCCCGTCCTCGAGAAGATGCGCGCCGAGGAGCGATTCATTCCCAACGACTTGACGATGAATGACGAAAGCGGGCGGCTTTTCCTCATCACCGGCCCCAACATGGCTGGAAAATCGACCGTGATGCGGCAGTCGGCCTTGCTGATCTTGATGGCGCAAATGGGAAGCTTCATCCCGGCAAGCCGCGCGACGGTGGGGTTGGTCGACCAGCTGTTCACCCGCATCGGTGCCAGCGACGATCTCTCGCAGGGGCAATCGACCTTCATGGTCGAGATGCTCGAGACCGCCAGTATCCTGAAGGCGGCGACCGAGCGAAGTTTCATCGTCCTGGATGAGATCGGCCGCGGGACCTCCACCTATGACGGCATGTCCATCGCATGGGCGGTGGCCGAATTCGTCGCCAAGGGTATTGGATGCCGGGCTCTCTTCGCCACTCATTACCATGAGTTGACCGACCTGGCCCGCCAGATCCCCGGAATCGCCAATTACCAAGTTGCGGTGAAGGAGTGGAACAACCAGATTCTCTTTTTAAGAAAATTGATTCCGGGAGGGGCCTCGAGGAGTTACGGCATCGAAGTCGCCCGCCTGGCGGGACTGCCCGACGACCTGCTAGCCCGCGCCCGCGAGGTCCTGCATCGCCTCGAGAACGTGGAAGGGCAAGCCCTGGAAAAGCTCGGCGCCCCCAAGAAGCCGGCCCCTCAATTGGGGTTGTTCGAGGCTCGCGAACACCCTATAATCGAGGATTTGCGGGCCCTGCAGCCCGAGGCGTTATCGCCTCTGGAGGCCTTGAATTATCTTTTCCAGCTGAAGCAAAAATTGTAGAGGTCGTTTCCAGGAGAAACCCTCATGCCGACCGCCGCCGAATCCAACCTCAAAACCTTAGTCGAGACCTCGCCGAAATATCTTACCGACGAAATGATCGAATTCAAGATCGATGGAGACGTCAGCGCCAGCGTCAAAGGGTATTTGCAGCGCTGCCGCGAGCACCTTTGCCGCAAAATGGATGAAAAGGTTTCGCTGGACCGCGTCGTGCGACTGCAAAGCCTCATGACCGACCGCATGGTGGTGGCACTCTACAAGCACGCCTTCGACCAGAGCCAGGCGAAGGGTATCTTGCCGATTCCTTTGGCCATGTTCGCCCTGGGCGGCTACGGCCGGGCCGAGCTGAATCTTTTTTCCGACATCGATCTCCTCTTTCTCTATGAAGGGAAGGCCGGCACCCGGCTCGAGTTCGTCACCAAGCAGATGCTCTATCCCCTGTGGGATTCCGGCGTCGAACTGGGCTATTCCATCCGGACCATCAACGACTGCAAGCGGGTGATGAAGGAAGACGCGCCCGAGAAATTCCTGACTTTCCTCGAAAGCAAGTTCGCCTCCTCGCGGGCGCTCACCGAGTTCGTCGCGCTCAAGACCAAGGAGACGGAAGAGCGCATCAAGCGTTTCGGTTCCTCCGTTTACATGCTCGAGCCCAACCTCAAGGAAAGCGAAGGTGGCCTGCGCGATTGGCACCTCTTGCGCTACTATGCCCGCATCGCCCTCAAGACCCCCGCGATTTCGGAATGGGTGAGAAGGGGAGTGATGAGCGACGAAGAGGCCGACATGCTGAGGCGCTCCCTGAATTTTCTTTGGGAAGTCCGCAATCGCCTGCATCAGCGGGCCGGCAAGGGGCAAGACCAATTGACCTTCGAGCTGCAGGAGCCGATAGCCCAGGAGATGGGCTACGAAGGCACGGGCGGCAGCTTGGCCGTCGAGCGCTTTCGGCAAGCTTATTACCACCACGCCGCGAACCTGCACCGCTTGTTGACCGAGGTGAGTCGCCGCCTTTTGCGCCCGCCCAATTCGGTGATTCAGCTGATCAAGAAGCGTCTCAAGAGCGCCTTGAACGAATATTTTTACGGAGTCGACGGTTACGTCGTTCCCAAGGATTGGGCGGCCCTGGAAAAAGCCCCCGTCGAATTCCTGCGAGCGTTTTATTTGGCGCAGAAAAATCGGCTGCGGATGGATGAGGAATTGAAATCCTTCATCGGCCGCCACCTCAACGTGGTCGACGACGCCTATCGACGGAATCCGGAAGTCTGCGCGATGTTCAAGGAGATGTTCGCCGACGTTTCGGGCATCGGGAA
>JAIOPF010000256.1 GCA_021414045.1 Deltaproteobacteria bacterium
CGGATTCCCCATCGTCGATTTCATGACCCGCCTGGGATGCCTGCTGGCGGGTTGCTGCTACGGCAAGCCCAGCCCGCACAACCATTTCGAATGGCTGCTCTATGTCGTCTTCAACAACCGCCAGGGCGACGCGGGCTACAAGTTTCCGGGCGTCCATCTCTGGCCCACCCAAATCTACAGTATGATGGCGGCGGTCGTGATGTTCCTGATTTGTTATTCGATCGACCGCCACAAGAAATTCAAGGGCCAAATCGTCCTGAGTTACCTGATGCTTTATGCCGTGATTCGCACCTGCATAGAGCTGTTGCGCGGCGACGTGGACCGCGGGCTCTATTTTCACAACACGGTTTCGACCGCGCAGATCATGAGCTTCCTGTTTTTCACCACCTGCGCCGTACTCTACCAAATATTTAAACGCAAATATCCCATCGCGGCGGGAAAGACCGAATCGCCGAAACAAACGTAAATGGACGCCCTTCCCGAAACATCCCAGAAACCCGCTCTCAACACCCGGCGAAAACATGATGCTCTTCACGGGAGTGCTGCTTATTTACGTCCCTATCCTCGTCCTTTGGCTGCGCAAAGAACGGATGGACTTCTTCGAGACCTCCTGGGGACAACTGGCCCGGTCTCTCGGCTCATTCTTGCTATTGGCGGCGATTCTATTTCCGGTGGTCGAAATGGGGAACCGCTGGTTTCAAGCGACCTTCTTTCACCGGCACTATGTGGGGGGGCATTACGAAGGCTTGGCCAAAGCCGCCCTCTTCCAGTTCTTGTTGGTGGGTATTCCGGAGGAGTTCTTCTACCGGGGTTATATGCAGACCCAGTTCGGCCGCCTTTGGGGCAAGCCCTTCCGCTTGTTCGGGACCCCGGTGGGCTGGTCCTTGTTGCTAACCTCGTTTCTCTTCGCCCTCTCCCACAGCATGATCGTGCTGCGCTGGTGGCACTTCTCGATCTTCTTCCCTTCCCTAGCCTTCGGCTGGTTGCGGGAAAAAACCGACGCCATCACGGCGGGGGCGCTCTTTCATGCCCTCTGCAACGTCTACAGCTTTTGGGTGGCCCTGAACTACCGCTAGTGGCTCATCGCTCGCTCGTATTCGAGCTTTGCCTGAAGAATCCTTAGGACTTCCGCTTCTTCCTTCAGGTTTTCCTTGAAGTCTCGGTTGTCCGTATGGCTGATCTCGCGGCTCAGTTCCCGAAGGTGGTGCAGCAGCATGCTTTCGAGATACTGTTTCTCCTTCATCGTCAGCTCGATCTGCATAGTTCCTCCTCTTGAAAAAACAACCTCAATCCCAAATAAGATTTTAACGTAAAAATGGAATGGGGGAACAGAGAAATAAAGGCCGCGTCTTTCGACGGAGCCTTTTGAGGATGTCTTACATTGGTGCCGCGGGGGGGACTCGAACCCCCACGGATCTCTCCACATGCACCTCAAACATGCGTGTCTGCCATTCCACCACCGCGGCTTAGCACCAAATTTTTCGGCTTCAGCCCTAGCTGAAACCAATTATCCAAGTCAACGAAACGATTCTTTAATGGGTCGGCTTGCTCTCGGCGGTCGGGGCCTCGGCCTTCGGGGTGGCCGCCGGCTTGGGCGTTGACTGAGGAGCGGGCGTCGCTTTGGGCGCCGGGGTCGCGGCCGGAGCGGAAATAGGATTCGGGTCGGCCACCGTCTTGACGATCGAGGACTTGCTCTTGTTGCGAGCGATGCTCGCCAGGGAGATCGAGGTGATCAAGAAGACCACGGCCACGCCGGTAGTCAGCTTGCTCAAGAAAGTCGCCGCGCCGCGGGAACCGAAGACCGTCTGGGAGGATCCGCCGAAGGCGGCCCCCATGTCGGCGCCTTTTCCGGCCTGCAGCAGGATCACGATGACCAAAAAGATGCAGACCACGTAGTGTAAAGCCAATATTGCATTTTCCATCTAACTCATCCTCTCTTCAAACTTGACGATCTTGGCGAAGGAATCGGAATCCAAGGAAGCGCCGCCTACCAAGAGCCCGTCGACATGGGTTTCTTTCATCAGGGCCGGGGCGTTCTCGGGCTTCACCGAACCTCCGTATAAAATTCGGATGCGGTTGGCCGTTGGAGCATCGTAATGCTTCATAAGCCAGGTGCGCATAAAATGATGGACCTCGCCGGCTTGCTGCGGCGTGGCGTTCTTGCCAGTGCCTATCGCCCAAACCGGCTCATAAGCCAGGACCATCTTCTCGAAATCATGCATCGCGACGTCGCTGAAGGCGACCCTCATTTGCGCCTCGATGACGTCTAAAGTGCTGTCTTTCTCGCGTTGGGCGAGGTTTTCGCCGACGCAAACGATGGGGATCAGGTCGGACTTGAGGGCGGCCTGGAGCTTTTGGTTCACCATCTTGTCGGTCTCGCCGAACAGGTTGCGCCGCTCGGAATGGCCCACTAGCACCATTTCGCAGCCCACGTCCTTCAAAAAGGCACCGGAGATTTCGCCGGTAAAAGCCCCATCTTCTTCCCAAAACATATTTTGCGCGGCCAAGGACATATTCGTGTCCGACAAGGCCACCGACACGGAGTAAAGGGCCGTAAAAGGCGGAGCCACCGCCACGTCGATATGCGGCGAATCCACCAAAAGGTGCTTCAAGGCCGTGACCAGCTTGATGGATTCGGCCACGGTGTTGTTCATTTTCCAGTTGCCGACGATCAATGGCCGACGCAGATCGGGTATCACGCGGACGCCCCCTCTATCTCCAGGGCTTTCAAGCCTGGTAAAACCTTACCCTCTAAAAATTCAAGCGTCGCGCCCCCTCCCGTGGAGAGATGGGTGATCTTGTCGGCAACACCGGCTACCTTCACCGCGGCCAAGGAATCTCCACCTCCGACCACCGTCATGCCGGTGCTTTTCGCCATGGTCCGGGCGATTTCGACCGTGCCCTTTTCGAAGGGTTCCGTCTCGAAAGCCCCTACCGGTCCATTCCATAAAACCGTCTTCGCGCCCAGGATCTGCTTTTCGTAGGCCTCCAGCGTCTTGGGCCCGATGTCGAGGCCCATCCAACCCGCGGGGATCTCCCGGGAGTTGGTGGTTTTGAATTCGGCGCCTTCTTTCAATTCTTTTGCCACGACGTGGTCTTGAGGAAGTTCGAGGCGGATATCCTTGATGCGAGCCCGCTCTAAGAGCTTGGCGGCCTGATGGATCTTGGCGTCTTCGACCAGGGAACTGCCGACTTCGACGCCCTTGGCCTTCAAGAAAGTATAGGCCATGGCGCCGCCGATCATGAGTCCGTCGACGAGCTTGAGTAAATTTTCGATGACGCCCAGCTTGTCCGAGACCTTGGCCCCCCCTAAAAGGGCGACGAAGGGTCGCTCGGGCTCATGAAGTAGCCGGCTAAGGGTTTGGACTTCCTTTAAAACCAGGAGTCCCGCGGCCTTTTCCTTGATCAAGGGAACCATGCCCACCGTCGAAGCATGCGCGCGATGCAAGGTACCGAAGGCATCGTTGACATAGACTTCGGCCAGGCTTGCCAAGCGCTCGCTAAACAGGGGGTCGTTCGCTTCTTCGCCGGGATGGAAGCGCAGGTTCTCGAGGAGGATGACTTCGCCCTCACGCATCTCGCCGACAAGCTTCTTCACGGCGTCGCCGATGCAGTCCTCGGGAAAAATCACTTCCCGCTCGAGCAGTTCGCTCAAACGGGCGGCCACGGGCATCAGGCTGTATTTGGGATCAGGCTTCCCCTTGGGACGGCCCAAGTGGGAGGCAATGATGGCTTTGCCGCCGGCGTCCAGGACGTGACGGATCGTGGGAAGACTGGCGACGATGCGCGCATCGTCTTTCACGCGTCCCTGACTGTCGTAGGGAACGTTGAAATCGACGCGGATGAATACGCGCTTTTCCTTCAGGTCCAATTCTTCGAGGCTCTTGATCATGGGGATGGGACTATAATTTCCGGCCGATGTACTTGGCCAAATCGATCATGCGCGTGCTGAAACCGCTCTCGTTGTCGTACCAGGCGAGGACCTTGACCATGGTCCCGTCCATCACCTTGGTCGAAAGTCCGTCGACCACCGACGAATACCGCGAACCGTTGTAATCGGTGCTCACGAGGGGCTCGGACGAATAGGCCAAAATTCCCTTCAATTCGCCCTTCGCGGCTTCTTGAAAAAATCCGTTGAGTTGCTCGACCGTCGTCGCGGTCTCGACGTCGGCGACGAAGTCGACCAACGAGACGTTGGGGGTGGGAACGCGGATCGCCATGCCGTCGAGCTTGCCCTTCAAGCGCGGCAGCACCAAACCGATGGCCTTGGCGCCCCCGGTGCTGGTCGGAATCATGTTGATGGCGCCGGCGCGGGCGCGCCGCAGGTCTTTGTGCCCGCCGTCGATGATGCGCTGGTCGTTGGTGTAGCTGTGAACGGTGGTCATGAAACCGCGCTTCACTTTCAATTTTTCATCGAGCACCTTGACCACCGGGGCCAGGCAGTTGGTGGTGCAAGAGGCGTTGGAAATGACCTCGTGCTTTTGCGGATCGTAACCCGCTTCGTTGACGCCCATCACCACCGTGTAGTCGCAATCGCCGGGCGCGCTGATGATGACCTTTTTCGCGCCACCCTTGATGTGGTTGAGGCAATCTTCTTTGCCGTCGAGGCGCCCGGTGCATTCGAGGACGATATCGACCGAGGCGTCGCGCCAATCAATCTTGGTGACGTCAGAGGTCTTCGAGACGAGGACCTTCTTCCCGTTCACGACGATGGCATTCTCTTGAACTTCGATGGTCCCGTTGAAGTTGCCGTGGACCGAATCGTACTTCAGAAGATGGGCGAGTTCGGTGGTGGAAGCCAAATCGTTGATTTTGACCACTTCAAATTGAGAATCGCCCTGGGCGAGTCGGAAGATGGTGCGACCGATGCGACCGAAGCCGTTGATACCGATACGTAAGGACATAATGCTTTAAAACTCCATGGGTTAGGGCCCAATTTTTTTGAGCGGGCGCATTAATACATAGGCCCTATCCCCTGTCAAATTATTCGACATTTCCCTTATCATATCCCGGGCTTGCGTTCGATGGCACCAGGATATCCAAGGCTAGGGGAACGATCTCGAAGCAAATCCGGGGACAACGGAAGTACTCGCCGTCGAGGTCGATCGCGAGATCCCCCGTCAAGGCTTCGATCTCCATCCGCGTCCCTTCACGGTAATGGATCTTGGGATGCTTCATCTTTCGCCGGCGATAGACATGGCGCAATTGGAGCAGCAAAGTGAAATAGGACATCTCCTCGGCGACCAGGAAAAACAGGCTCCCGTCGTCGAACTGGGCCTCGGGCGCGACGCACATTCCTCCGCCGAAATAGCGGCTATTCGCCGCCAAGGCCATCATGAGGGAGATCTCTTCCTGATGAACGGAACCATCGGAGAGCGTTTGCGAGACTTTGACGCGAGGAGGACGGTAGCTCCAACCCGCCGTGAATGTGGCGCGAAAATACTCCAGCGGACCGAAAAATTTCCGCGAGGCGTTGACCCGTCGCACCACCTCCCCAGCGATCCCGGCGTCGGCGATATTAATAAAGTAGCGAAAGGTCTCTTCTCCCCGCCTTCCAATCCACGCCCTACCAAGGTCGATGCGGCGGTGTTGGGGATCGAGGACCCAAGAAAAATCGGTCGGAAATTGCGCGATCTCGCGCAAGCGCCGCGGGAAATCCCCTCCGGTGCCCGAAGCCAGCACGCCGACGGCCGGCCGCCTTTCCTCGGGCAGGGCCATGACGCCGTTGATCACTTCGTTGAGCGTGCCATCGCCGCCCACGGAAAAGAGCCGATGACAGCCGCGTTCTCCGGCTTCCCGAGCCAAAAAAGTCGCGTGCCCGGGCGCCTCGGTCAAAACCAGTTCCGCTTGGGGAAATCGCAGCGCGAGAAATTTCCTCAGCCTGGAAAGAAAGGAATGGCCGCGTCGCGAGGCGGGATTCAGGATAAAGCAGACGTCTTTCATGAAAAAGATCTCTCGCCTTCGCGGGGGCTAGGGCTTGGCCTCCGACTCCGCGGTCGGAAGGATGTGCTCGTTGAGAAAATCGTAGAAATCTTGCACTTCGAAGCGCCCTCCCGCGAGGCGCCGAAAGGTCGCCTCGGACTTGGCGTCGGCGGTCAGGAGTTTCCCTATCCCGCGCGAGGCCACTTCCTCGACCGTGCGCAGCGCGATTTTCTCGGCGAATTCGGGAAAAACGAGGTCGTAGCTTCCTTCCATCCCGGAGCTCAAGGTGTCTTTTCCCGCCCAGGAAAGCTCGAGCGGCGCGAAGCCTGTCATCTCTTCCAGCAGCTGCCTGGGCAATTCGTCCAAGCCCAAATGGCGTCCGAGGAAGGAAGGATCGTGGTAAGCGAGGCGAACCTTGATCTTGCCGCTGCTGCGATAGTTGGAGTGCCGCAGATAGGGAGCGAGGAACTCCATGAGGTGCAGCGATTTTTTTTGCAGCGGAAACTCCAGGGCCTCGTATTTGTTCTTGAAGGCGTTGCAACATTCCGGACCGTCGGTCACCACGAGGCGATAATCCTTCAAGGAATAATACTGAACTTCGGCGACTTCCTGGAATTCCTGGCGGAAACCCAAATCGTCGAGCGGCGCTCCGCAACATTGAATGGGAGTCTCCACCGAGGTGACGCCTTCCACCCCGAGCTTTTCAAAGAGCTCGAAATATGCCGCCAAGCGCTCCGGAAAATAATGCAGGGTATGGCAAGAGGGAACGAAGAGGATCTCGGGCTTTTTCTTCGCGCCGTACTCCGGCCAAAAGGGCCGAGCCCGCTCGAAGAGGTCGAGCCCGTAAGGGTTGTTGGCCGCGACGAAGCGCTCTTCGAGGGTATAGACGGGGGCCGGCGCCGCGTAATTTTCGACGGCCGTGCGCCGCAGCTCAGCCAACGCCGAGGGAACGTCGTTGCCGTGCTCGCAGTATTGCTGGCAATGCAGGCAATTGGTGCACTGGTAGGCGGCGACGACCATGGCTTCGCTCAAGGAAACCGTCTTGTCGGCGACCCAACGCGCGATCTCCATCTTGCCCCAGGGCGTGTAGGTCTCGCTGGACGTGGCCTCGGCCGTGGGGCAACTGAAGCGGCACATCTTGGGGCAGTAGGTGCAGTAATCCATCATTTTTTTGAGGTCGCTCCTCATGCGCCCTCCTTCAGGAAGGCCACCAAGGCGCGATGGCTCTCGGACAGACCCTGCTGCCTTCGCTCGCCTTCCCGCGCATGAGCATCGAGGGCGGCTTGGTGCAATATCGCGGCGAGATCCTCTTCGTCGCGCCCTTCGCGGTATTCCAGGAGCCGCCCCTGCTTGCCAGTGGCCAAGTCCTCCAGAGCGGCGCCGAAGGCCAGCATCCAGGCCTCTCCGCCCCACCAAGAAAAAGCGAAGACATGATCGAGGAGAGAAATGCCCTGCATGAGATGCATCGCCTTTTCGGTGGGAATTCTCTCCGCCAAGGACAAGTTCCACCGCAACCGCGCCAAGGATCTCTCAAAAGTCTCGAGGTCGCGCTCGCGTGAAAAAATGTAGGCGCGGGTTTCCCGATGCGAGGGCTTCGGGAAAATCCTTAATGTCGCCTGGATGGGAATCCCGAGCCAATCCCCCGCGCCGATCGCCATCTTCTTGAAGCCGGGACCAGCCGCGGAACGTGGCGTGCGAACGTTAAAAAACACCTCTCCCGAGGCCTGGGCCATCTTCACTTGGAGACAGA
>JAIOPF010000283.1 GCA_021414045.1 Deltaproteobacteria bacterium
TCCGCACGATCCGCAAACTCTCTCGTATATAATTCCTTTTCGCTCGGACCACCTTCCCAATTATGACGCACCCGGCTAAAAAATACATTTAATTCGCCCCCCATCGTTGAATCCTTCTAAGAAGAATGCTTGGCCTTCCACCAAAAATAACTGACAATTTCACCATCGCCTAAAATCAGGGCAAGGAAAGGAAGGATGATGCGATGAAAAAATACCTCGCGGAGTTTATCGGAACTTTCACCTTGGTGCTCTTGGGCTGCGGCACGGCCGTGGTCGCCGGAGACAAGGTCGGCGTCGTCGGAATCGCCTTCGCCTTCGGCTTCGCCCTTTTGGGCATGGCTTACGGCATCGGCCCCCTGTCCGGCTGCCATATCAACCCCGCGGTCAGCCTTTCGGTTTTCACGGCCGGTCGCATGCCCGTCGGCGATTTGATCGGCTATATCGTCGCGCAATGCCTGGGCGCCATCGTCGCGGCCTATGTCTTGTCCTCGATCCTATCCGGAAAGCTCTCCGGCTACGACGTGGCGGCCAGCGGCTTGGGGCAGAACGGTTGGGGTCCGGATTACCTTGGCGGGTACGGGCAAAATGCCGCGATGCTATTCGAATTCGTCGCCACCCTGCTCTTCGTCATCGTGATCCTCGGATCGACCCAGGCAGGGGCCCCGACGCAGATCGCGGGCCTCGCCATCGGAATCACGCTGGTGGTCATTCACATCTTCGGCATCCAAATCACCGGGGTCTCGGTGAACCCGGCGCGCAGCCTAGGGCCCGCGCTGCTCGTGGGCGGCAAGGCTTTACAACAATTGTGGCTCTTTCTCTTGGTCCCGTCGCTCGCGGGAATCGTTGGGGGCTTGTTCTTCCGGCTCAAGGCCTTGGAAAAATAAGCGTCAGTGGATGGCGACCAGGTTGAAGGAAATCTTCACTTCGTCGGCGACCCTGAGGGCGCCGCCCTCGTAGGAATAAGATTTAATCCCGAAGTCCTTCTGACTGAGGGGAATTTCCCCGGAGGCCTCGAGCCGGTTCCCGCGCAAGGTAGCCGTGGCGTGCAAGGGCAGGGAACGGCTAGAACCATGCAGGGTCAAGGTTCCCTGGATTTCGACGTCATAGCTGTTGTCGCCTTTTTTCCACCCTTGAACCTTGTCGCTCACGTATTGGATATCGGGAAATTTCTCGCTCTCCAGAACCTTCTCGTGCATGCGCATCTCGATGTTCATGCGATCGGGTTCGCAGACTTGGGTCTTCAAGGCCACGGAATTGGCCTTGGTCTGGATGTTGACGGCGGCCGCGTTCGGTTCTTGGGGATTGAATCGAATCGTTCCGGAGTAATTCAGGACCTCCATGGTCAGTGGCTTGCCGAATTTCTTGAAAAGCCCAGTAACGCCTGTATTGACGAGGAAACCGCTTTGCTTGGGATCGATGCGATAGACGTGGGCATCTTCGGCGCTAGCCGCCGGCAGAACCGCCGTAAGCACCGTCAACACAGCGACGACCGCCAGAACTCCGCGAAATAACACCCGAATATGGTTCATTTTCCATTCCCCGCTTTGAGTGGAGCGCACCTTGCTTATCGATGGAAAATTTCTAATGGTTGCTGGGAAAAAGTCCAGGGGAAGACGGCGGCTAGGAAAAGGCCCCCTAGCTTTGGATGTAATTCTTGAGAAAGAGGTTCTCTTCCTTGATCTGGTCGGTGAGCCATTCGAGGATATTCCTCATCGTCACCACTCCGACGAGCTTGCCATCGTCCTCGACCGGAATATGGCGGCATTTCGACTCTTCCATCTTGCGAAAACAGGCCTCGACGGTTTCTTGGATGGAGACCGTCTTGAGCCCCTGGGACATGACCTGGGACAGCAGGGTCGTCCGGGGGTCCAGCCCTTTGGACACCACCCGGTTCAGGAGATCCCTTTCCGTAAAGATCCCCAAGGCCCTGTCGCCTTCCATCACGATAACGCTGCCGATCAGGTGCTCCGCCATCTTTTGGCTGGCTTCATAAATGCTCGCCGTGGGGGGCAGGGTGACGACCTTCGGATTTTTAATGAGGGACTTGAGGTGGCTCATGAAAGGACTCCTTCGCGTCCTTAAAGAATAACGAAATTTCGCGATTCTGGCGAGCCTTTCGTGGTAAGAAGGATTCCATTCACCAACCGAGGAGCGATACGCATGCAGGCGCTTTGGAACCTTTCCATCCCCTATTCCCATTTGATCCTCCGCGCCGGCGTCACCTACATTTTCATCCTGCTGCTCTTGCGCCTGGGCGGGAAACGGCAGATCGGTCAAATGGGAGCCGGTGAATTCGTCGCCATTCTCCTGATCAGCAACGCCGTCCAAAACTCGATGAACGGTGGCGACAACTCCATCACCGCGGGGCTCATCCTCGCCCTCGTGCTCGTCGCCTTGAGCGAATTGGTCGCCTATTTGACCTACAGCTCCAAGCTGGTCGAGCGGCTGCTGCAAGGGAGCCCGACGGTGCTCATCCATCGCGGAAAAATTCTGCAGAAAAACATGGAGCGGGAATTCCTCAACGTCCACGAGCTGAAAACCATCCTGCGCAAGCAGGGCATCCATCACTTGGGCGAAATCTACGAGGCCATCCTTGAGAGCGACGGTTCGGTCAGCGTCACGAAATTCTCCGAACTCGACGATTCCGGCCTAAATTCTCACACCCATCCCCTCTAGGCTGCGTTTTGGGTTCCAAGACCCATGCTTGGCCTTTTGCTTAAATACGGATACGTCCTGCTTTTTTTCGGAATCGCCGTGGGAGGGGAAACCTTGTTCTCGCTGGCCTTAGTCGCGGCGCTTTTCCTTTCCCTGCGCTACCTCAGTCGTCTCGCGTTTTTTAAGGACCTGACCTTGGCCGACCTGCACGGCCTGGTGCCCTACCTGATCGGGGCGATGGGCCTGATCAATTTAATCTCCGCGTTGCTCCCGAAAGCTCACCCCACCTTGGCGGCGGTGGAGAGCTGGCTTCCTCTCGAGGTATCCCAACACAGCCGCCCGCTGATGCTCTTCGCCGGCGTCGCCCTGCTGCAGGTCATGGGAGGACTACAGCGCCGCAAGGAACAAGCCTGGTATGTCGCGACCCTTTCACTTGGCGTCTCCCTCGTCTTGCACCTGACGCGAGGCCTGGACCTTCATCATTCCCTGGTCGCAGGCATGTTGCTGGCGTATTTGATTTATTATCGAAAAAGATTTTACGCCCGAAGCGATCCAGCTTCCCTCGTTTTGGGATTGAGCACCGCGCCCATCCTCTTGGCCCTGGTGATGTTCTACGGGACCCTGGGCCTGCACCACCATCATTCTCACTACCTCTGGGAACCTGGCGCCACGGCGGTCAGCGAGGCCTTTCGCGCCGGCATCCTCATCGTCGATCCTCACCTCGAACCGCTCAATCCCTCGGCCGCGCATTTCCTGGGCTCGGTGGAAATCGCGGGATGGGTGGCTCGACTCTATCTGCTGGTGTTATTTCTCAGGCCGGTGATCCTGCGCAAACGCCAAGAGGCGCCAGCCAAAACGGTGCAGGCCCTGTTCGCCCGCGAGAGCCGCCATTCGCTGTCGACCTTCGCGCTGCAGGACGACAAGCATCATTGGCTGGCGGTGGAAGGGCGCGCTCTCGTCGCCTACTCGACCCGAGGCGCCGTCGCGGTCTCCTGCGGTGATCCGCTGGTCCCGAAACCACTGCTGGAAAACGCCATCGTCGCCTTTTCGGAATACGCCCGGAGAAATTCCTGGGTACCCTGCTTTTACGAGGTCGCCGAGGAAAACCTGCCCGTCTACCAAGCCCTGGGATTACGCGGAATCAAGATCGCGGAAGAAGCCCTGTTGGGGCTTCCCGATTTCAGCCTGGCGGGAGGAAAGCGCGCCAGCCTACGATCCATGGTGCATAAAATTTCCCGCACCGGACTCAAGGTCTGGCGTTACGACCGAAAAAATCACCCCGACCCCAGGCTCGACGAGCAGCTCGAGGAAATTTCCGAGGAGTGGCTGTCCGATAAACATCTCTCCGAATTAGGTTTCACGATAGGACGTTTCTCCCTCGAGGCCTTGAACGAGGTCCATGTCTTCGTCTGCGGCACCGAGGAAAAAATCGAGGCCTTCACCTCCTGGCTGCCCTTTCGGCAGGAACAGGCCGCCGTGCTCGACCTGATGCGGCGGCGGCGCTCGGCTCCTTCCGGAACCATGGATTTCTTGCTGGCCAACGCCCTGCTTCAACTCCGCGAATCCGGGGTCGTCACCGCCAGCCTCGCGAACGCTCCCTTGGCCAACGTCGACCGCCGCCACGGCCCCATCGAAAAGGGACTGGCCCTGCTCTTCGAGAACATGAATTCCTTTTACGGCTACAAGAATCTTTTTCAGTTCAAGAACAAATTCGCGCCGAATTGGGAGGGACGTTACCTCGTCTATCCCAAGGGCGTCGAATTACCGCGCATCGCCTATGCGCTCGCGCGGGTGCACAGCACGGGAGGTTTCTTGAATCTCCTGAGGAGAAGTTAAGATGCGAAGAAGAACGCTTGTCCTAGCCATTTCCTGCCTGGCGCTTTTCTCGACGGTGGAGGCGAAAGCCGAGGACGCCGTCTTTAGCCTTCGCGGCCAAAATCAAATCCTGCATCTCTATGGCGCCCGCGGAGGAATCCCCGCGATCGTCTCTAGCGGAGACGGCGGATGGCACGGTCTCGCGCCGCATGTCGCCGAATCCCTTTCCTCCCGGGGATATTTCGCGGTGGGCGTGGACAGCAAGGCCTACCTCGAAAGTTTCACCACGAAAGGCTCCCACCTAACGACGGCGGAGGTTCCGAAGGATTATGCCGACATCGTGGCTTACGCGGCGCGGGGTTCGAAATCCAAGCCCATCTTGATCGGGGTTTCGGAAGGCGCGGGACTCTCGGTTTTGGCGGCGACTGGCAAAGAGCTGCAACCCACCATCTCCGGCGTGCTGGCCTTGGGGCTGCCCGACGAAAACGAGCTAGCCTGGCGGACGCGCGACGCCATCATCTGGTTCACGAAAAAAGTTCCGAAGGAGCCCACTTTTCGGGTCACCTCGGTGATTTCCGCCGTGAGCCCGGTGCCGCTCGCCGTCATCCATTCGACCCAGGACGAATTCATGAGCGTCGAGGACGAACAAAAAATGTTCGCCCTGGCGAGGGAGCCCAAAAAGATTTGGATCCTTCCCGCGAAAGACCACAGCTTCAAGGATCAACGTCCCGCGCTGGACCAGACGGTGATCGAAGCCCTCGCGTGGATGCAAAAATAGCGTGAAATAAATTATCGAGGATCGGCGATGCTGCCCAAGAACAGGATCATGCCGGTCTTACTGTCTTGAATGGCCACGAAGAAGGGGCGATCGACGACCATCTTGAAGGGAGCCTGCGGCGACGGGGCCGCGGAACCCGCCCGCATCTCGATCGCGGTCGCGGCGGCGGCCTCGGTTCCTTCCTCGTTGACCTCGACGAAAGTTTTATGCCGCACCTGGCTGATTTTCAGCCAAAAGCCGGGGGGCACTTGGGCGAGTTTCTTGAAATCGGCCTGGTTGCTGAAAGCAAGTCCCATTCCCATTCCAGCGAGGGCCTCGGAGAGCTCCGCGCCATACTCCGTTTTGAAGCGAGGCAAGGTAAGGGTTCCGGACCTTTCCCGCATCGCCGAGACCAGGGTCTGCCAACGAGCGACGTCCATTCCTTGCAAAAATCCCTTCAAACCGGAAGCCACCGAAGGCAGGGCGACGATCAAGGCGAGTCGGCGTTCTTGCCCGTAAGGCAGTCGTATCGCCTGCACGGAGCCGTCCTCGAAATAGGCATAGGACCCGCTCTGATGCATCATCGGCACGGGCTGGCCGCCGCCCGGCAATTGAAAGGGCTCGGGCAGGGTCCGGGCTTTATCGAAGGGACGCTGCCATAGCCCCTTAAAGTAGACGGCATTGACGAGGATCAAGATAGTCTCCGGGGTAATGTTGTCTGGTTTCACGATGCTGGGAATTTTTCCAAAAGTTTTTTCGTTCACCCAAGCATTGATGGGCTCCGCTCCCTGCAAAGTCGCCGCGGCGGCGCCGTAATACTTTTTCAGGGCCGCAAGAAAGTCCGGCAAGAATGCGGCTCCGGATTTCCCCCAAAGACCGTTCGCCACCGTCAGCTTGACGCCGGAATTGGCGTCCTCCAATGATTTCCTCAAGGCCTCTTGGGCGCCGTTGATCTCCGAAACTCCGATTCCTGAGAGAGCCAAGGTTTTGGTCATTCCTTCCAGGGTGCTTCCTTCCGCCCCGTTGAGCAGCATCTCCAGGGCCCACGACACGCTGGCCGGAGACACGAAGATATTTTTGGAAAGGCCGGCGCCTTTCGGGGCCTCGGCGGTGAGACTAGCGAAGAGTTCGAAGCCGAAACGGTTGTTCGCTTCGGTTAGGCGAGTCAGAGTTTGAGGGTTCAGCGCGTTCTCCTGAGCCGAAGATTTTGGGGGTGAAACGACCAAAAATATCGAAAACAGGCTGAGCCAAATCCAAAGCTTCGAAAAAATAGCGAAAGGTTTCATCAGTCTCCCCATTTCTATGGAACTAAGACGGGAAATATATTCCATTCGCGCGTCAATCGTGAGAAAAAAATCCGCCCGAGCATCCCGATTTATTCGCTAAAATCAGCGATCCGCGGGGCGACGAGCATTGAAAGACCCCAAAAACTCATGCGACAATCTTCTTGTGAAAAAGCCTTAACCGCGTTACGCGGTGCAACAATTTTTGATCGGGGTTTCTCGTGAAATCGGCTCTTAAAAAAATCCAATGGTTGACCGTTCCGGTCCTCTCGCTCACCTTCTTCGGCAGCCTCTTGGGCCTCGCCTTCTATATTCCCCGCTACGGCGTCCACCCGGCGGAACCGATCTTTTGCTTCGCCTTCGTTTATCTCGTGGCGATGGTGGTCTCCGGGGGATATCACCGGTATTTCGCCCACAAAGCCTTTCAGGCCCACCCCATTCTCAAGATGTATTATTTGATCGTTGGTTGCGCGGCCATGCAGCAATCCGCCTTGGTCTGGGCCTCGGACCACCGCTTCCACCATCGTTACGTCGATACCGACAAAGACCCCTACGACATCAAGAAGGGCTTTTGGTGGGCCCATATCGGTTGGCTCCTGGCCGAGGATCCAGAAAGCCGCAAAACCCTGCTGCAAAATGTCCCGGATCTAGCCAAAGACCGCTGGGTGATGTGGCAACACCGCTATTGGGTTTGGATCTCTCTTCCGCTCTCCATCGGCATCCCCCTGCTGATCGGGTTCTGGATCGGACGCCCGATGGGAATGTTTCTCTGGGGCGTGCTGCTGCGCATCGCCGTGACGCACCATACGACCTTCACGATCAATTCCATCGCTCATTATTTCGGAAAACAACCTTACTCCGACGCTAATTCCGCGCGAGACGTCTGGTGGCTGGCGCCCATCCTCTGCGGCGAAAATTACCACAATTACCACCATTGCTTTCAGGGAGATTACCGCAACGGCATTCGCTGGTACCATTGGGACCCGACGAAATGGGCGCTATGGATCGCCTCGAAGTTTGGACTTGCCAAAGGCTTGCAGCGCACTCCCCAGCACTTGATCTTGAAGGCTCGGGTCGAGATGGATTTGAAACGCGTCGGTGCCTCGGCCCCGGTCTACGACCGTCTGCTCGCCCTGCGTCAAACCCTGTTGGACGCCGCCGAACTCTATGCCAAGGCCCTGAAAAATTACGCGGAATTCAAAAAAAGCGCCGCGGCGCGTTCCCGCGAATCCCTCAAGGCCGCGAAGGCCAACCTTCACGCGCAGCAGGCGGCCTTCGAGGCCAAATGGCGGCAATGGCGTGAAACCGTTCGCGTCTCTTTCCGAAGCTTGCAGAATTCCCCCGGTTTGGGCTAGCACCCCCCCATGATCAACGCGACCCAGATCCGCACTGGACTCTTCCTACGCATCGAAAAGGAACTTTTCTGCGTCCTCAAAGTCAATCACGTCACGCCCGGCAAGGGCAACGCCGTGGTGCAAACCGACCTGAGGAACCTACGCACGGGAATCAAGATCAACCAGCGCTTCCGCTCCACCGAGACCGTCGAAGAGATCGAATTGGTCGCAAGGAAGATGAGCTTCCTCTACCAAGACGGGGCGACCTTCCACTTCATGGATCCCGAGAGTTTCGAGCAAATCGAACTGCCCCAGGCCATGCTGGGAGACGCCGTGAAATTCCTCAAGCCCGAGGCCCAGATCACCATTTTCCGCCACGAGGGCAATCCCGTCAGTGTCAGCCTCGCAGCGCGCATTCCCTTCGAAGTCCAGGAGTGCGATCCTCCGACCAAGGGCATGGCGGGAGCCACCAAGGACGCGGTGCTCGAAAACGGCAATGTGGTGAAGGTTCCCCTCTTCATCAAGCCTGGGGACGTGATCGTGGTCGATACCGAGACGAATTCCTACCTCGAAAAAGGCTGAGAACTTCCCAAAAAAAATTCTAGGGCCCCATCCGGGCCGCGATGGCGGCGCGAACGGCGTCGCTCAATCGACTCGCGCCTTCGTCCGGTCCCATATCGCGGTAAGGCGCGATGGAAATCGGGTCCAAGACCTCCATGCGCATTTTGGATTTCCCGCTCAAGAGCCGCGAATATTTCGGCACGGCATAGAGAGAGTCTTGAATGACGATGGGAAGGATGTCGTGACCCGTGTCCAAGGCGAGACGAAAGGCTCCCACCTTGAAAGGCCTGAGTTTTCCGTCTTCGGAACGGCTGCCTTCCGGGAAGAAAAACACCGAAGAACCCTTCGCCAGCCATTTCTTGCAGGCATTCAGGCAGCGATCCCGACTCTCGGCATTGCCGCGGTCGATGGGAATGTAGCCGTTCAACCACATGTTCCACCCCAACAAGGGCGCCTTGAACAACGAGGCTTTGGCGACCCACTTAAAGTGCAGCCAGGTATTGAAGATACAGAGAATGTCGGCCAAGGATTGATGATTGGCGACGATGACATAGGTGCGGCTGCGGTCCACCTTTTCGAGGCCTTTTTTGCGGAGCCTCCAGAAGGGATTGAACCAAATATAGAGGCTGGACCAAAAACAGGTGTATTGCTGGAGGATTTTTAAATTGGGATCGAAGGGAGCCGTCACCACGCGCAGAATGGCGGCTCCCACGTCGAGGACCATCGAAGTGACGACGAAGAATCCCCACAACAGGGAATTCAGCCCAATGAGGTAAATTTTCCGAAGCAAGGAGCCCTCCGAGTTACGGAAAAATCCGTTAAATTCGTGGATGGTTTCCTATCGAGGGCGGATTCTGAAGTCCACTGATTCCTGCGGCAAGGCCGAAGGGATTACTTCTCGAAGAGGCTCAAGTATTCGCCGTATCCCTGCTTCGCCATCTCCTCTTTGGGAATGAAGCGCAACGAGGCCGAATTGATGCAGTAGCGCATTCCCGTGGGCGCGGGCCCGTCGGGGAAAACGTGGCCCAGGTGGGAGTCGGCGCTTTTACTGCGCACCTCGGTGCGGCTCATCAACAGGCTACGGTCCGTTTTCTCGAGGATGTTATTGGTTTGTATCGGCTTCGTGAAACTAGGCCAACCCGTTCCGGAATCGAATTTATCCGAGGAGCTGAACAACGCCTCGCCCGAGACGACATCGACATAAATGCCCTCGCGGTGATTGTCCCAAAACTCGTTTTGAAAAGGCCGTTCCGTCCCTTCCTTTTGCGTCACTTGATATTGGAGGGGAGTCAGTTTCGATTTGAGTTCGGTATCGGAGGGTTTCATATAAACTCCTTTCGGGGCGGTTTGGGCGGCGGCCCATGGACGGCCGCCAAGGCACACCATCATACTCAGGCAAAAAACTCTAATCCAAGGTCTCATGAGAGAATCTTACGTACCTCTTCAGCCTTTAGATGTTCCGTTTTGGATTTCATTTTTTTATTATCATATTTTCAATTATATTTTGAATTTTTGTATAACATGCTTCAAACATCACTTCAAAAATGAAATATTTCAAAACAATCAGATATTTAACCTATTGTTTTTATTAATTATTTTTAAGAAATTTCTTGGCATATCCGTTGCTTTTCTAATCTAGCGAAGACCGCAGGCCTTCACTAGAAAAGGAAGAAGCTGATGCAAAAACTCGAGAGCCAGTCGGAAGCATTTCTTACCTACGACCGCTTGGGCCAACCCAAACTCCTCAGGCGCAGCGGCTCCTTCGTGAACAAAGCTGAAGAAGAAAGCGTCCAAAAGAATACTGCCTCCTTCCAAAACACCCCGAATCAAGACGCTCCGCCCAAGCATCCCACTGGAACCGTCCGGCTGTTCGGAAGTTTCGACCAATTCCGTAGCCGTTTGATTCCCAAAACCGCCTCCACCTAATCGGTTCGCTGTCATGAGGCCTTTTGTTGACAAAGTTGGCGAAAATTGCGAGCAGGTCCCCGAGGGCACCAATACCCCGGGTAAGGGCATTGTGAGGAGTTTTTCACATGACCATCACCCCATCTTTGGGCCTGGCCCCGCGTCGCCCTCGTTCACCCCTTTCAAATCCGGAAGATTTTTCGAATCCGCCCACGGACAATTTTCGCCGTCGGCTCGACCATGAAAGTAATTTACGGCTCACTTTCTGGGGAACACTCCTCCTCCGGTATCGCGCCTCGAGCCGAAGCCCGACGCGCCGCCATCCTCGGCAGCGGCCCTCTCGGCGGCCGCGCCGAATTCCTCCTGCAGCGCCTCGCGCAGGAAGCCTGCGAACCCAGCACCTTGCTGGCCATGGGCGTTGCGGGCGGTATCTTCCGCATGACGCGGCTCGCGACCTTGAGCCGCCTCAGCGCCGGAAACTCGGCGGGCATTTTTTCTCGCGGA
Source organism: Deltaproteobacteria bacterium (assembly GCA_021414045.1). Classification (GTDB taxonomy): domain Bacteria; phylum UBA10199; class UBA10199; order DSSB01; family DSSB01; genus DSSB01. The sequence goes on from JAIOPF010000283.1 coordinate 10,815, forward strand.
CTTATCGCGCGAAGCGCCGCGACACTCTCCGGTTTCGCGCTGGAAGCTCCTACCTTTACGTTGACCGCGAGGCTGGCCAGCGAAGGGCTGGGCCGACCGCAAGATTGGAGTTCCCGCTCCCTCGGAAGAGATATCGCGTCGAGTTATCTCGTGCTTGGAGGATTGCGCGCGGTGGGAGCCCTGACCGGCTCGGCATTGCAAGGCCTGCCTAGGCGCGTTCAGGAACTCGCTCCCTTGCGCTTTATCGCAAACCAAGGCGGCATGTTCGGCGGCATTGTCCTGGGACATTGGCTCGAAACTCGCGCGGGACTTCGAGCCCCGGTTCCCGGGGCGACGACCCTGACCGATTCACTGGCCCTCTTGCTGCAATTCAACGTCGGCGGGCGGCTCTCGCACGCCGCCTTCGGAGAGAATGTCGCTCGCTGGGAACGCGTCTTGGATGCTCAAAGCGAATTGCTGGGGCGCCACGAACCGCCGCGACGACCGGCGCTTTCGCTAGCACCGGAATTGGCCCTTGCCGCCGAGGGGCCCAATCCTCCCTTCAACGGCGATAGCGCGGTCTCCGATCGGATTCGCGGAATGGGAATTTTGATGATGAGCGGGTTCAAAGATAGGGAAGGGCCCTTTTCCAGCTCTTCCGGCACAAGACCCAAGATGCAAACCACGGACTTGGAAGGAGAAGTCGATTTCTTTTTTAGGGGCGAGGAAAATCCCGAACGCGGCCTGCAACACTTCATCGACAATCTTCCCTTGGCCGCGGCGGTGGCGAACATCAACGGCGAAGATGGTTTCGGTCGAATTTTCCTGATCAACCGCCGCTTCACGGAACTCTTCGGTTACAATCAACGCCAGGCGGGGGAGCATCCCATCACGCATTTCTTCAGCCTAAAATCGATGCCCCTGATCGCCGCCCGCATTTGGACCATCGTTCGCGGCGGCGTGTTCCAAGCGACCAAAATGGAGTTTCTCGCCCAAAACGGCGAGTTTCGCAAAATTTGGGGCAGCGGCGTGGTACGCAACGTCTACGGGAAAAATTACGCCTTTGGTTTCTACGAACCACGTGATGAAAATGCCGACCGACAACCCACGGTCCTTCCCGCCTTGAAGGCCTTCCAGGCCGCGGAAGCGACCAGGCCCTTGGAACCCGACCGTGGGGGCTACCTCGAATTGCGTTCCACCCTGGAACTGAGCATGCAATTGACCAATCCCACCTCCAGCCTGGTGCAAAAAATTATCGCCGGGGACGTACGCATTCGCGTCGTCGCGCCCGCGAATTATTCCTTCCAAAACTATTCCGAAACCATCGTTCCCGCCCTGAATTTGCTCCACCGCCGGCATAACATCCCGGACGGCCGACAAATCACCATGGAACTCACCGACTCGGCGAACGTGCGGAGGGACACCCTCCAACTCACCAAAAGACAGGGCATTTTCGTCGCCACCGGGAGTGGAGCCAACGGCGGCTCTTCGCCCCAAGTCTTCAGCGGGACCTTCGGACCGAATCCCGGCAGCATCCCCTCCTCCAGACCTCCGATTCGACGTACCGGATTGTTTGCCGAGGTCAGCCGAGCCCTAGGCGGAATTCGCACTCCCGAAAGTCCTGCTAATCGGGAACCCCAGACTCCCGACGACGGCAAGAAAAAACCCGGTCGCTAGATTTCGCTCGGAACAAAAAAAACCCGGGCCCCTTGTTTCCAAGAGGCCCGGGTTTTTTTTTAAAATATCTCTGGCTTTAGGCGGTGGCGGGAGTCGCGCCGCCGCTTCCAAAAGCGAGCATCAAGAGGATGATCAGGTTGACGACGGGAATCAACATGAGAATTCCCCACCATCCGGGCTTGCCGCGCTTCTCGGCGATCGCCATCCAGACCAAAACGATGATGATGATATTCACGATCGGGATGAGGAAGAGAATCAGCCACCACAAGGGCTTGCCCGCCAGTTGCAACAGCAAGATGATGTTGGCGATAGGAATGATCGCCATGATGAAGGACTTGCCGAAGGGCTGTCCCAGCTTTTCCGCGATCTTCGCCAAGCAAAAGGCGAAGAAGATGTAAGCGACGAGATAGCCGATCAGGATGCCAAGCCCAAGGCCTTGCGCCAGGGCCGGATCCATTTGTTGCGTCATCTGTTCCGGTGTCATGTTACCTCCCAGGTAATAGGGTGAGGGCCGTAAGGTAGCACAAGCCCGAAAATCAGGCACGCCGTTATATCTGTACTTATTTTAATTTCCTAAGATTCCCCGACGCCGAAATAGCTGGCCTGGGGATGGTGAAAGACGATCGCCGACACCGAAGCCTCGGGCTCCATCATGAAACCCTCGGTGAGTTCGACCCCGATCTCTTCCGGCTTCAGCAACTGGAACAGCGGTTTTTGTTCCTCGAGATTGGGACAGGCGGGATAGCCGAAAGAATAACGCTTGCCGCGGTATTTCGCCTGGAAACGCTGCATCATCGTCGTGTCCAAGGGGTCCGGAAATCCCCACATCGTGCGCAAACGCGCGTGCAGGTATTCGGCGTAGGCTTCCGCGGTCTCGAGGGCCAAGGCCTGGAAAGCGTGACTTTGCAGATATTTCCCTTCCAGCTTCCACTGTTCGGCGAGTTCCCGCACGCCCTCGCCCACGCCGACGACGAACATGGCGAGACTATCGAGCCCCTTGACCCGTCCCAGCGGCAGGGGACGGACGTAATCCGCCAGGCAAAGACCTTCCGGCTTCGCCTGTCGAGGAAAGACGATCCGCGCAAGTTCGCCTCCGCGCTCATCCAAAATAGAAATGCGGTTGCCCTCGCTTCCCGCCTGGAAAAACTGGAAGACCGCCTTGGGTTTCAGTAATTGCCGACACTCGACCTTCAGCGCCTCGACCGTTTCGTAAACCTCGATCGCCTTCTCGCCGCCTTCCGCATCTTTCAGAGCCTTGAGATTTCCCGCCTCGAGCAGCTTTACTAGCGCGCCCTTCATTCCCAAGTGCCGCCCATAGAGCATCAAGGGGTTGAGGTAATCCCAGATCTGGTCGATGGGCGTATTTTTCACGACGTGCCTCTCGAAATCCGGGGCCTTCGGAAGCGTTTCTAAAATGTCGATCGCCTTCGAGCGCTCGTCTCCGGCCAGCGCCACCGTCACCTTGACGTAGGTATCCTGTTTGGCCGCGCGGCGCCTTTCCTCGATCCCCGCCTTTAATTGGCTGAAGGAATGCGGGTCGCGGATGCGCTTGGCCAATTCCAACCCGGTCATCGCGTCGTTGGCATAGGCGACAAAACCTTCATAGGCCCGAGCGATCTTGTTGTCGGTGAACTTTTCCGAGAGCGCGGCCCCTCCGACCAAGACGGGAACTTGGATGCCGGCCTTGCTCAGGTCGCCCGCGGTCAGGACCATCTGCTCGGCGGATTTCACCAAAAGGCCGGAGAGACCGACGATGTCCGGCTTGTGCTCGTGGATGGCCGCGATCAATTGCTCGGGAGGGATCTTGATTCCCAAGTTGACGACGTTGAAACCGTTGTTGCTCAGGATGATGTCGACCAAATTCTTGCCGATGTCGTGGACGTCGCCCTTCACCGTCGCGAGGATGACTTTCCCGCGGCCGGCGCTGTCGGTTTTGTCCATGAAGGGTTCAAGGTGGCTCACCGCGGCCTTCATGGCCTCCGCGCTCTGCAAGACCTCGGCGACGATGAGCTCGTTGTTGTTGAACAGGCGCCCGACCTCGTCCATGCCGCGCATCAAGGGTCCGTTGATGATCTCGAGGGGTTTGTATTTTTTCAGCGCCTCGTCGAGATCTTCCCTCAAACCTTCCTTGGTCCCTTCGATGATGTAGCGCGGGAGCCGCTCTTCCAGCGGCAAGCTCTCCTTCGACTTCACCAGCCGCGAGGAGGCCTCGCGGAAATGATTGGCGAAGGCGGCGATGGGATCCTCGCCGCGATTCCACAACAGGTCGTCGGCGAGCTTCTTCTCTTCCTCGGGAATGGAGGCATAACGCTCAAGCTTCTCGGTGTTGACGATGGCGAGGTCCAGCCCGGCCTTCACGCAGTGGTAAAGATATACTGAATTCAGCACCTCGCGGCCCGCCGCGGGCAAGCCGAAGGAAACATTGCTGACGCCCAGGATGGTCTTGCACTCCGGAAAAGCCTCCTTCACGAGGCGAATGCCCTCGATGGTCTCGACCGCCGAGCCCTTGTACTGCTCGTCTCCGGTACCCACGGGAAAAACCAAGAGATCGAAATAAATATCCTGGGGCTTCACGCCGTAGCGGTTCACCAAAAGGTCATAAGAACGGCGGGCGATCTGGAGTTTTCTTTCCCGACTCACGCCCATGCCCTGGATCTTGTCCTCGTCGATGGTCCCGACCACCAAGGCGGCGCCAAATTTTCTGGCGAGGGGAACCACGTGGTCGAAGCGCTCTTCGCCGTCCTCGAGGTTGATCGAGTTGATGATGGCCTTTCCCTGGCTGTAGGTCAGCGCCATCTCGAGGACGCGGGCGTCGGTGGAATCGATCATCAAGGGCACGCGGACCTTCTTGACCACTTCTTCCAGGAAGCGCTTCATATCGTCGTATTCGTCGCGGTCCGGATTGGCGAGGCAGAGGTCGACGATCTGCGCCAATTGTTTCACTTGGGCGCGGCCTATCTCGGCGGCCTCCTCGAATTTTTCTTCGATGATCAGGTTCTTGAATTTCCTGGAGCCGATAACGTTGGTCCTCTCGCCGACCAGGACAGGGCGTTTGTCGTCCGTGACCTCGAGATAATCGATGCCGCTCAAGGTGGAGATTTTCGCCTCGGGAATGGCCCGCGGCTTGAGTTCCGCCGCCAATTGCGAGAGGGCGCGAATGTGTCCCGCGTGGGTCCCGCAGCACCCTCCCAAAAGGTTCACCCAGCCGGCCTCGCCGAATCGTCGCAGCACCGCCGCGACCATCTCGGGATTCTCGAGGTAGCGCCCCTCCTCGTCGGGCAGGCCCGCATTGGGCACGCAGGCGATGCGCGTCCCGGCCATGCCGGCGAGGGTGCGGATGTGGTCGGTCATGAATTCGGGGCCGGTGGCGCAATTCAATCCGACATAGAGCAACTCGACATGTTCGAGGGAAGCGGCCAAGGCTTCCACCCCTTGCCCGGCCAGCATGGTTCCCATCGGCTCGATCGTGATGGAGACGGCAATGGGGATTTTGACTTCCTCTTTATCGAGCACCCGCTGAATGCCCAGGATTCCGGCCTTGACGTTGCGGGTGTCCTGACAAGTTTCCAGCAGGAAATAGTCGACGCCGCCGTCGTAAAGGGCCTTCGCCTGCGCGGCGAAATTGTCGATCAACTCCTCGAAGGTGACGCCGCCGGTGACGCTGATGGCCTTCGTGGTCGGCCCTATCGAACCCGCGACGAAACGCGGCTTCTCGGCGCTGGAATATTTCTCGGCCGCCGACCGCGCCAGTTTCGCCGCGATGAGATTGATCTCGTAGGCCTTTGCCTGCAGGCCGTATTCCGCCAAGACCAGGGGAGTGGCGCCGAAGGTGTCCGTCTCGACGATGTCGGCTCCGGCTTCGAGGTAAGCCTCGTGCACCGAGGAAATGGCTTCAGGGCGCGTCATCACGAGGTATTCGTTACAGCCCTCGAATTCCGGGCCACCGAAATCCTCGGCGGTCAGGTTTTTCTGTTGCAAAGCGGTGCCCATGGCGCCGTCCAGTACGAGGACCCGGCCTTGCAACTCGTGAAGCAATCTATGGACGCGATTTTTTCGATCAAGCTCGGACATAATCCCTCAAATACTCCTGGCATTCCCGCAAAGCGGAAAAAACCGCGGCGCAATCCGGCAAGGTCCGCAGTCCCAGCCCGCAAGCCGGGGTCAATAGGCTCTCGCCCAAGAAGGCCCTCGCCTCCTCCTGCCCAAACGCCGCCTCAAAACGGGTCCGGCATTGTTCCACTTCTTGGCGAGAATTCCAAGTCGAAGGTAAACGCGTCGGTACCAGGCCCAAGGCCAGGCGACCGCCGCGGGAGCGGAATTCGCGAAGCTTGCCGGATTCCTTCAATAAAGGATCGCCGGAAAGCGACCAATCCAAAGAAACGATATGCTGCGGCCATGGCAGCTGTTCACCAAAATTCCAATGACCGCAGCAGTGGATGCCGACGACGGCTCCGAAATTCTTCAAGACTTCGATGCGTTCTCGAAGTTGCTCGGCCGCCAGCCGCGCCATCGGCTGCAAAACTTCGGGGGTGGCCAGGGCCGGTTCGTCCCAAAAAAACATCGCTCGCTTTCCGGCGCGTCCCAAATCCGCGACCAGGCTCAAAGCTTTGGAGAGCAGCCATTCGCTGACCTGAGCGACGAGATCCATGGCCAGAGAAGGAGCCAAATGATCCAGGCCGGGAATAGAAAGCGCCGCGGTAACCGGGCCCAAGAGCTGGACCTTGGCCCAAGACCCGGGATGGCCTTGCAAGCGCTCGAGAAACATCCGCCAAAGTCCCTCCGAAGCCGCCAGGCCGACCTCCTGATTCGGATCCGGCAGAAAGGCCCGCCCCAGGCGTTCCGCCAGAACTTCGCGACCCCGCTCCCAAGCGGCTAACTCAAAGAAGGGCTTCCCTCCCGTTTTCCAAAAGATTCCGGGAAAGCCTCCGAGGGCTTGGAACAGGATGCCTTCGTGGAAATCCACCTGCGGAAGGGTTGGAAAATAAGGGATATCCATCCCACAAGCCAGGTCCAGAGCCGCAACGCTGTCCCGGTGGGGAAGACTGCCGATTCCTGTGCTGGAGAGAGGCTCGATATCGCTTGACTTTATCACTGGGAAATCCAAGTTTTACGGGCACTTATGAGCCAAGCCCCCAAAAAGCGGAGTTGGTGGAAGTGGCTGGGGCTCTTTTTCGTCCTCATGCTGCTGGGCTTAGTCCTTTTATACGAATTTATCCAGTCTCCCCGCTTCCTGCGTTTCGCCTTAAACCAACTCAACAAAAGCATCCAGGGGGAACTCGCCTACGACAATCTCTCCATCGATCTCAACCGTGGCCACCTGAGCTTGACCGGCCTACGCTATCAAAACACCACCGGCCAGAAAGTCCTCGGCCTGAACTCGCTGGATCTGGACTTCAAATTCAGCAGCGCTCTCTCTGGAAACCTCGCCATCGAGAGGATGAGGGCCCAGGGCCTGCTCATCGACCAACGCAACAGCAAAAAGGGGAAAAGCTCCTGGCGCACGGCGCTCCGCATCGTGTTGAAGCGCGTTTCCGCCAAGGACAGCGTCGTCCGGGATATCGATTTCTATTTGCGAAACGGGGACGAGTTCCATTTCGATTCGGCGGACGTGAACTTGACCACCCAGGTTTCCACGAAACAGGAAGTGAAACTGACCGTCGATCACAGCGTGCTTAAAATCGCGGGCAAGGAAATCAAGGCCGGCAAGCTGGATTTCGGGGGCAAGATCGTCCTTCCCGTCCTGCAAGATTTTAGCTTCTTCGTCAGCGAGGCGGCGGGCCATCTCAACCTGGAGAACGTCGAAATCGCCAGCCAGCCGCCCAGCAGTTTCAACAGCGATTTCAAGATTGGCGGGGACACGCTTTACCTAGAAAACGGACGCTTCCTCCACCCGGAAGGCACCGTGCTCGTGGACCTCGACTACATCCCCTCCAAATCGACGTATAAAGTCGATTTGAAATCCGAAAGTCCCCTGCCCTTCAGCGTCATTCCGCATGCCGGCAAGGAGCTGCTGGAAACCTTCGACAAATTCGATTTTCAACTGAGGGCCGAACTCGAGGGCTACAAACTGGACCAGATGACCGGAAAGGTGGCCTTGGAAGTCAAAGCCATCGGAGACACCGCCAACAAGCTCTGCCCAGAGAACAAGCTCCACTTGGTGGGAAACATGAACAAGGGCGTGCTGGACTTGAAGGAGTTCCAGCTCCAGTCGTTCAAGAGCACGGTCAACGGAAAGGGAAAGATCGATTTTCCAAAGCAAAACTTGGACGTGAAAGTCGAGACCAAGGCCTTCGACTTGGCTACCCTAATCCAGGCCCTCTCCGACCTCGACCTGCGCGGCTATGCGGATGCCGAGGGGACCATCACCGGCCCCTTCAAGAGTCCCGATTTCAACTTCAAGGCGACGGGACACGAACTCGCCTATAGCTTCCTGAACTTCGGCGACAACACGGGCGTCTTCAAGATCACCAACGGCACACTTAGCTATGAAGGCAACGCACCCGCAAGCACGGGCTATACGGCGGGAGTCCAGGTACGCTCCGACGAAATCTTCAAGAAAACCCGCCACACGGTATTGAAGACCCAGTTTCAAGGAATCGAGGCCGCGAAGCTGCTCGACAACCCCGATATCACCGGCAAAGTTTCCGGAAACTTCGAACTCAACAGCGTGGCCCCGAACACACCGACCGCGACGCTCAAAGCGGATATCCAGGATTTCAACCTCTACAGTTTCAAGCTAGGCCCCATCGCGGCGGAAGGAAAACTCGGCAACCATAAATTCTCGGTCTCGCCGCTCAGTTTCCAACCGCCGAACTCCGAGAAAATCACCCTTCCCTCTGAAACCCTCTTCGAATTCGACGAGAACGGCGTGAAGGTCAAAGGACAAGCCCTCCCTGGATTAACTTTCACCGGGCACTACGCCTACAAGGGTATCCGAAAATTCTTCATCGACGCCGACGCCAAGAACGTCGACTTGAGGCCGATCTGGGCGGCCTTGGGCCTCCCATTGGTGGAAACCTATGCCGACGGCCAGATCAAGCTGGGGCTGGGCATCGAGAAAACTCCCTCCGAGATCGTGATCAACGCCAGCCACTTCGAGATCCCCTTGGACGAAGGGAAAATCACCAACGACGGCCCCCTGAAGATCACGATCAACCCACCCAAGATGACCTTCAACAGCGCCCGTTTTCGCTCCGGCGACGGCGTGCTCGCGGTCACCGGCAGCTACACCTTCGACGGCCCCATGGCCCTGAAGCTGGACGGAAAATTGGACTTAGAAATCCTGACTTATTGGCGCGCCTTCTTTCGCGACGCCGAGGGCTTCGCCAACGTCGACCTCAAGCTTGGGGGCACCCTGAAAAATCCCGATATCCAGGGAGAAATCAATTTCAACGACGCGATGCTGGTGCTCCGCGCGGTGCGGGGCACCATCGAAAATCTCAGCGGGAAAATCAGGCACAACGGCAAATCCCTGACCTTCGAAAATCTCAGCGGGACGATGTCGGAAGGCGACATCACGGTCAATGGCCGCGTCGACCTGGACGGCTTGACTCCCAAATTCACCGACTTGAACATCAATACCCGTGAGGTCGCCGTCTCCGAGCCGGAAGTCTACAAGATCGTCTTTAGCGGCGACTTCGGCCTGAAAGGCCCGGCCGACAGCATGTTGCTCAGCGGCGACATGTTCATCACCGAGGGGCGCTACATCCGGAACTTCAACATCTCGCAGTTCATCCTCAAGCCCCAGGCCAAGACCCTGCCCTCGGAACCGAACCCCTGGCTCGATCGCATCCGCCTGGCCCTGCGCATCAAGAGCCCCGGCGAGCTCGCCATCAAGAACAACATCGCCTTGATGTACCTCGCCACCGATCTCAAGGTCACGGGACCCGCGTCCCAACCCGACATTCAGGGAGAAATCCAGATCCTCGACGGCGCCTTCAATTACTTCAAGATCGCCTTCGAGAACGCCCGAGGCTACATCGACTTTCGCGGCCCCAAGACCCAGCCCTACGTCGACGTCACCGCCACCAAGGAAGTGCTTCGTAACCTGGGATCGGTCAACGTCACGGCGCAAATCGTCGGTTACCTCGACAACCTGCAACTCAACTTCCTCAGCGACTCGGGGCTTCCCAAGCGCGACATCCTCGCGATGGTCTTCACCGGAGGCTCGCCGGGGGCGCCCGGCACGAGCAGCT
>JAIOPF010000260.1 GCA_021414045.1 Deltaproteobacteria bacterium
AATGCGTTGGAGCTTCCGCCGACCCAAAATACGCCTGACCTTGAATTTCAAAAACGTCGACATCGAAAAAAAGCCAGAGGACTCCCGCTTCGACACCGACCCTCCTCCGGGCGCGACTCCCAGCAAAACTCCATAAAATAACTCTCGGAGCCTACGGCTAAAACCGTTGACATATCGAGGATTTAGCCTCACTCTTGCAGGCCTGAATGCAGCGCCGCCCCTCCTTCATCGTCTTGGCTCTCCTGGTTATCGCCGGCTTGTTTTCCGCCTGCGAAGTCCAAGCGCCCAAAGATCCCCACACCCTGATTTATCACCTGGGCAGCGAACCCGACACGCTCAACCGCCTCACCGCCACCGACGCCTACGAAGGCCGCATCAATGGCTTCATCTTCGACAGCCTGATCGAGCGCGACAACGCCACCCTCGAATTCAAACCCAAGATGGCGAAAAGTTGGGAAGTCAGCGACGACAAGCTCGTCTATACCTTTCACCTACGTGACGACATCAAGTGGCACGACGGCAAGCCCTTCAATGCCGACGACGTGATCTACACTTTCCAAAAGATCATGGACGAGAAAGTCGATGCGCCGCATTTACGGGTCTATTACAAGGACATCAAGAACCTCGAAAAGCTCGACGACTACACGGTGCGCTTCACCTACGCGATCCCCTATTTCAAGGCCCTGGAATTCGTCGGCGGCATTCCCATCATCCCCAAGCACGTCTTCGACGATGGCAAGGACTTCAACAGCCATCCCGCCGGCCGTTTCCCCATCGGCAACGGGCCCTACAAGTTCAAGCGCTGGGACACCGGCTCGCAGATCGTCCTCGAACGCAACGAAGAGTATTGGGACAAGACGAAATTCCCCGACATCCGCCGCATTGTCTTCAAGATCATCCCCGACGACATTGTAGCCTTTCAAAGGCTCAAAAAGGGCGACCTGGACATGGACTCGCTCAATCCCAAGCAGTGGGTGAAACAGTCCAATACCCCGACTTTCGAAAAACTCTTCGCCAAGCATCAATATTACACGCCGTCCTACCGTTACGTGGGCTGGAACCTCCGCCGGCCCTATTTCCAGGACAAGAAAGTCCGCCAAGCCTTGGCCCGCTTGATCAACCGCCAGGGCATCCTGAAGAACCTCGAATACGGCTTGGGCAAACTGACCACGGGCCCCTTCTGGATCTTCGGCTACGAATACGACCAGACGCTTCCGCAGATTCCCTTCGACCCGGCGGGGGCCAAAAAACTGTTGGACGAGGCGGGGTGGATCGATCACGATGGCGACGGTATCCGCGACAAGGATGGCGTGAAGTTCAGCTTCAAATTCCTGATTCCTTCGGGCGCGGAGTTTTATCAAAATCTGGCCACCATCATGAAACGGGATTTCGCCGAGGCCGGGATCGAGATGGAGATCCAGACGATGGAATGGGCGACCTTCGTGCAGCAGCTCAACAGCCGGGACTTCGACGCCGTCTCCCTGGCCTGGTCTTTCGGTTACGACGAAGATCCCTACCAAGTGTGGCATTCCTCGCAGGCCGAGAAGGGCTCTAATTTCGTGGGCTTCCAAAACGGCGAGGCCGACCGCCTGATGGAAGAAGCCCGCCAAGTCTTCGACAAGGACAAGCGCGCCGAGCTCTTTCACCAGATGCACCGCATCATCTACGACGAGCAACCCTACGCCTTCCTCTACAGCGGCCCGGCCCTGGTCGCTCGCAGCCGCCGCTTCGAGAACGTCAAGGTCTATCCCGGCGGCGTCGACATCCTCGAATGGAAGGTGGGCAAACAACCATGAGCGCCTACCTCCTCAAGCGTCTCCTCACGATGATCCCGACCCTCTTCGGAATCATGCTGATCACTTTCCTGATCGTCCGTCTCGCGCCAGGCAACCCGGTCAGCCTGAAGATCCAAGCGGCGCAAGGGCTGAAATCCACCGCCCTCTCCCAAGAAGTCACGGATCAAATGCTCAAGCTCTACGGCTTGAAGGTCGATCTTCCCGCGGGCTACGAGAATTTCATCAAGGACAAACCAGCACCGGTGCGCAAGGCGCTGGAGTGGCTGGGGCAAAACACCATTCAATTCAAGATTTGGCTGGTCAACGTCTGCCAACTGAATTTCGGCATGTCCTTCAAGGACCATCGCCCCGTCCTCGAAAAAATCCGCGAGGCCCTGCCAATCACGCTCACGCTCAATCTCCTCGAGTTCTTGATCGCCTATCTCATCTCGATCCCGCTGGGCGTCTATTCCGCCCTGGGTCGCGAATCCGCGGTGGACAAGGGCGTGATGGTGCTGCTCTTCATATTGTATTCACTGCCGACTTTCTGGGTGGCCTATTTGCTGCTGATGTATTTCGCGAGCGGCGACCATCTCAATTGGTTCCCCCTGGGCGGGCTGCACTCGGAAGGCTACGAGACCTATCCCTTTCTCATGAAAATCGGCAATCTCATGTGGCACTTGGTCTTGCCGGTCATCACCATGGTCTACGGAAGCTTCGCCTTCATCACCCGCTTCTCGCGCTCGACCATGCTGGAAGTCGTGAAGCAAGACTACGTCCGCACCGCCTGGGCGAAGGGCTTGCCGCGCCGGCAGGTGATCTGGAAGCACGCCTTCCGCAATTCCCTGATCCCCCAGATCACGCTGCTCGGCACCCTGCTGCCGGCGCTGCTCGGCGGGTCGGTCATCATCGAGCAGATTTTCTCCATCCCGGGCATGGGCAAGCTGGCCTTCGAGGCCATCAGTTCCCGGGATTACCCGACGATCATGGCGATCACGACGATCTCGGCCTTCTTGACCCTGATCAGTCTCTTGCTCAGCGACATCGCCTACGCTTTCGCCGACCCGCGCATCAGTTTTGAGGAAAAACAACAGGCATGACCCTGGAGATAGCACAACCCAACCTTCCCAAAGCCCCGGAACCGGAGACCGGTTCGCCGCGCTATTGGGGCCTGGTGTGGAAGCAATTCAAGAAGCGCAAGCTCAACATGATCGGACTATGGGTCATCCTCATCCTCGTCGCCATCGCGATTTTAGCCCCGCTCTTGGCCAACAGCGAGCCGGTCTACGTGAAATACCAGGACAAGGTCTACCTGCCCATCCTGCAAAAACTTTGGCCCATCAGTAAACTCAACCTCTATCCCGAACTCACGGGCGTGGATTTGAAGGACTGGAAGGCCAAGGGCGCCGAGTTTCGCTACACGCCGGTGCCCTATTCGCCGGACGACTACAACCTCGAGGAAATCCTCGAGCCTCCCAGCATTTACCACTGGCTGGGAACCGACCAGCAGGGCCGCGACGTGCTGAGCCGCTTGATCCACGGCAGCCGCATCTCGCTGTCCGTGGGATTGATCGCCGTCGGCATCTATACCCTCATCGGCATTTTCTTGGGCGCCCTGGCGGGATACTTCGGCGGACGCTGGGACATGCTGCTCTCAAGGCTGATCGAGATCATGATCTGCTTTCCGACCTTCTTCCTGATCCTCGCCTTGGTCGCGGTCTTGGGACAGGACCTTTTTTATATCATGCTGGTCATCGGACTCACGGGATGGACGGGCATCGCCCGGCTCACGCGCGGGGAATTCCTGAAGCTGCGCAACCAAGATTTCGTCACGGCCTGCTTAAGCCAGGGCATGCCGACTCGCCGCATCCTGTTCCGCCATCTGCTGCCCAACGCCATGGCGCCCGTCATGGTCAGCGCCACCTTTGGCATCGCCTCGGCCATCTTGATCGAGTCCTCGCTGTCTTTCTTGGGCTTCGGCGTGCGCCCGCCCACCCCGAGCTGGGGAGAGCTGCTGTCCCAGGCGAAGAGCGTGATCGACGTGGCCTGGTGGCTGACCACCTTCCCCGGTATGGCGATTTTTCTCACGATCACCGCCTTTAATTTGGTAGGAGAAGGGTTGAGGGACGCCGTGGACCCGAAATTGAAATCGTAATCTTATGCCGAAGATTCTCGAAGTCAAAAACCTGCGCATCACCTTCCCCGTCAACGGGGGCCGTTTCGCCCCGGCCGTCGACGGCATCAATTTTCACCTCAATCAGGGCAAGGTCTTGGGCATCGTCGGAGAATCCGGCTGCGGAAAAACCGTGACGGCCCTCTCCTTGCTTCGCCTGATCGAAGAGCCCGGCCGAATCGAAGAGGGTCAGGCTCTCTATTATGGGACCGTCGAAGGCGTGAGCCCGCCCCCTCGCCGGCCTGGCCCGCAACGTCCCGAGCCGCCGGAGGGCTATGAGGGTCCCGAGGCCACACCGGTCGACCATTTGATGATCGAAGACCTGCGCCGCGAACCCACCGCCGAGATCAATTCCGAAAAGGCCCCCGACGGCGGCATCGATCTCTTCAAACTGAGCGACGAACAGATGCGGCACGTCCGCGGCAACAACATCGCGATGATCTTTCAAGAGCCCATGACCTCGCTCAATCCGGTCTTCACCATCGGCGACCAGATCTCCGAGGCGGTGCGGCTCCATCAAAAAGTCGGAAAAAAGGAAGCCGAGGAAATTTCCATCGAGATGCTGCGCAAGGTCCGCATTCCGGACCCGCAAAAACGCATCCACGACTATCCGCACCAACTGAGCGGCGGCATGCGCCAGCGCGTCATGATCGCGATGGCCCTGTCGTGCAAACCCGACATCCTCATCGCCGACGAACCGACCACGGCCCTTGACGTCACTATCCAGGCCCAGATCCTCGAGCTGATCCAAGAATTGATCGACGACATGCACATGTCGGTGATCCTCATCACCCACGATCTGGGCGTCGTCGCCCAGGTCTGCGACGACGTCCTGGTCATGTATTCCGGGATGATCGTCGAGCGGGCCCCGGCGAAGCGGATTTTCTCCAAGCCCAAACATCCCTACACAATAGGCCTGCTCGACTCGATTCCGCCGCTCTTTCAGGACGCCGGAGAATTGCTACACACCATCAAGGGAACGGTCCCCGATCTGTCGCGCCTGCCGGCCGGCTGCCGGTTCGCGGCCCGCTGCCCGCGCATGGTCGACGCTTGCAAGGCAAGGGTACCGCCCTATAAATACGTCGGCGAGGGACAAGAAGTCCGCTGCCTCAATTATTGATTATGTTGCTAGAAGCCAAAAACATCGTCAAAAAATTCCCCATCAAGGGCGGCTTTCTGGGCCGCACCAAGGGTTACGTCCACGCGCTGAGCGACGTCTCGATTTCCGTCGAAAAGGGCCAAACCGTCGGCTTGGTGGGAGAGTCCGGCTGCGGAAAAACCACCCTGGCCCGCCTCATCATGCGCTTGATGGAGCCTAATTCCGGGCAAGTGATCTTCGACGGACAAGAAATCACGCATTTAAAAGAGGGCAAGCTGCGCCCGATGCGGCGGCGCTTTCAGATGATCTTCCAGGATCCCTTTTCCTCGCTCAATCCCAGGATGACTGTCGGCCAAATCCTCACCGAGCCCCTGGTCGTGCACAAGATCGGCGCCGGAGAAAAGCGTCGGGACCTCGTCCTCGAGATG
>JAIOPF010000297.1 GCA_021414045.1 Deltaproteobacteria bacterium
GAACTCCCCGATCCCGAGTGGAGCGCCATCACTTCGCTGCGCGAGGAATTGTTGGGCGTCGAGCAGAAGATCACCAAGCTAATGAAGGAACGCCCGGGAGATTACGAGATTTAAGGCCGAGATGATCTACTTCGACAACAATTCGACCACCCCGATGGCCCCCGAAGTCGCCGCGGCCGTCTTTGAGGCCTCCGCGCGATTCGGCAACGCCAGCAGCGTTCATGGCTACGGGCGCGAGGCGAGGCGCCTCATCAACGAGTCGCGCGAGACCATCGCCCGTTGCCTCAAGGTGAATGAAGCGACGATCACCTTCACCTCCGGCGGGACGGAATCGCTGAACGCGGCCATGCTGGGAGTTTTTTTGCCGCTTCAGGGTCCGCGCCACTTGATCGTCTCTCGGGTCGAGCATTCTGCCGTGCTCAAGACGGCCGAGTTTTTGGAATCCTTGGGGGTCGAGGTCAGCTATCTTGGCGTCGACGCGGAAGGGCGCCTCGAGGCCGACGCGGTGGAGGCGGCGCTGAAGCCGCATACCAAGATGATCGCCGTGATGTTCGCCAACAACGAGACCGGCAACCTTTACCCCGTGAAGCGTATCGGCGAGAGCGCCCGTGGGCGGGGCATTCCCTATCTTTGCGACGCGGTACAGGCGGTGGGGCGCTTCGAGATCGACCTTTCCTTGCTGCCTATCGATTTGTTGGCTGCTTCGGCGCATAAGTTCCACGGACCGAAAGGTGTTGGGTTTCTGTATGGACGCAAGGAAGTCGAGTTGACCCCGTTGATCCACGGCGGACGACAAGAACGCGGACATCGCGCCGGGACCGAAAACCTTCCCGGCATTGTCGGCATGGCCAAGGCCCTAGAGCTGGCGCAGGGACGTCTCTTCGAAGATCTAAGGAAAGTCTCCCGCTTGCGCGACCGGCTGCAGGCCGGCCTGCTCGAAAAAATTCCCGGGATTGAATGGAACGGCGACGTCGAGCATCGGGTGGCCGGTACGCTGAACTTTCGCGTCACGGGCGTTTCAGGCGAGACTCTCCTGATGAATCTCGACATGGCCGGCATCGCGGTCAGCGTCGGCGCGGCCTGCGATTCCGGGTCCCTGGAACCTTCCCATGTCTTGCTGGCGATGGGATTGGATGAAGAACGCGCACTAGAAGGCGTCCGCGTCAGTTTGAGCCGTTACAATACCGAGGCCGAAGTCGAAGAGTTCTTGCGTGTATTTCCCGGATTGGTTTCGAAGATTCGGGCCGCGGCGTAATTTGCCACCCCAGCCCGGGACCTCGGTGCAAGATTGTTTCGGCTGTGATTTAGCTCGTTTGTTTTTTGTTTTTTTGGAGTTTGTTTTTGATGAATCTCGATCGCAAAAAAGTCGTCGTCGCCATGAGCGGAGGAGTGGACAGCTCGGTGGCCGCCTTATTGATGAAGCAGGCGGGCCACGAGGTCATCGGCATCACCCTCAAGCTCTGGGATGCGCCGAAGGACGAACCCCAGCGTCACACCAGCTGCTGCTCCATCGAGGACATCACCGATGCCCGCCGCGTGGCTGATCAAATCGGGATTCCCTTCTACGTGGTGAACAGCAAGACTCAATTCCGCGAACAGGTGGTCGATCGTTTCGTGCAAGAATATTTGTCCGGACGTACGCCCAATCCCTGCGCCATGTGCAACGACAAGGTGAAGTTCGATTTTCTCTTCACCAAAGCCTTCGAGCTAGGGGCCTATCACATCGCGACGGGCCATTATGCGAAGAAGGAATGGGACGCCCAGAAGAGCGAGTGGCGCCTGCTCAAGGGACAGGACGATCGCAAGGACCAGAGCTATTTCTTGTTCAGCCTCGGTCAAAAGCAATTGGAGCACACGCTGTTTCCCATTGGCGGCATGAGCAAGGACGAGGTGCGCAAGATCGCACGCGACGCCGGCTTGAAGACCAGCGAGAAGCCTGACAGCCAAGAGATCTGCTTCGTGCCCAGCGGGGATCATGGCGATTTCATCGCGAAATATCTCAAGGGACAAGCGCCCCAGAGCGGGGAGTTCGTCAATGAGTCCGGAGAAGTCCTAGGTAGCCACGAGGGCATCCATCGCTACACCGTCGGTCAGCGCCGGGGGACCCAAGTGGCCCAGGGAGAACGCGTTTATATCAAGGCGATAGACCCGGTCACGAACCGCATCACCATGAGCGAAAATCAGGCGCTGTTCCAGCCGGTCTTGCTGGCGAACGGCGTGCGCTGGGTGCGTCCGGTGGCGGACGGCATCGAGGTCACGGCGCGAATCCGTCATCGTCACGAGGGCAGTCCCGCGACGTTGCGCTTGGTCGAGGCGGGCAGGGTGCGGGTGGAATTTCACGAACCGCAGCGGGCGATCAGCCCCGGCCAGGCCGTGGTGTTTTACCTCGGAGAAGAATGCCTTGGCGGCGGTTGGATCGAACAAGGCCTGGGGAATTAATCGGTCATGAACGAAACGACTTCTGAAAACGCCGCCCCAACCACCACCGTCGCCTTCGCGACCCTAGGTTGCAAGGCCAACCAGTACGATTCGAGTTACCTCGAGGCTCAATTGCAGGCGAGACGCTTTCGCCTGGTCGATTTCAAGGAAAAGGCCGATATCTATATCATCAATACCTGCACGGTCACGGACGGCGCCGACCTGGACAGCCGCAATCTCATTCGCCGCGCGAACCGGCGCAATCCCGAGGCCTTCAAGATCGTGACGGGTTGCTATGCCCAGACCAAGCCCGGTGAGGTGGCGCGGATCGAGGGCGTCGACCTCGTCTTGGGCAACGACAAGAAAGCCAAGCTCCTCGACTACCTCGAGATGGGGCGGCCCGAACGTCCGATGATCGAAGTCGACAATATCTTCCTGCAGACCGAGCTCGAGACCTTCGGCATGGCCAGCTATTCCCGGAACACGCGTGCCTTCGTGAAGATCCAGGATGGCTGCAACCAGTTTTGCTCCTTCTGCATCATTCCCTACGCCCGAGGGCAGAACCGCAGCATCTCGATTCCCCGAGTCTTGGAAGAGTTGCGGCGCCTGAGCGAGCAGGGATTTTGCGAAGCCGTGCTGACCGGTATCCATATCGGGACTTACGGCCACGACCAAGAGCCGGCGAACTCCTTGTACAATCTGCTGAAGGCCATCGAAGAAACCCGCCCCATCCACCGAGTGCGCGTTTCCTCCATTGATCCGGAAGAGGTGAGCGACGAGATGGTCGAACTTTTCGCCGGGGCGAAAGTTCTATGCCCCCATCTTCATATTCCCCTCCAGGCGGGGGTTTTCCCCTTCAGTCCCAAGCGCGGGACCCGGGCCGCCAAAATGCTGGGCCAAGTGCCTCCGCAGGTTAAAAAGGCCTATGCCGAGCGCCTCCGGGAGCTTTCCGAGGCTAAAATCCGGAATTTTAGGAGGGGTTTCGCCGGGGCGGAAGTCGAAGTCCTGCTTGAGGGTACCGGCGACGTGTGTCAGAATGGAGACCGATCCGAAACGGTATGGACCGGATTTTCCGAGAACTACCTTCCCGTCGAGGTTGCGACGGAGTCTGGTTTTCGCGGAAAACTCGTTCGATGCCGGCTCGAGCTCAATACGGGAGGAAGCCTTGCCGGAAAAAGTTACCCGGGACGAAAAGAAGCAGCTGAAGGTATTTGAAAAGAAACTCGGATATCGCTTTAAGAGCAAAGCGCTGCTGAAAAACGCCCTGACCCACAAGTCCTACGCCAATGAACGACGCTTGGACACCCTCGACCACAACGAGAGGCTCGAGTACCTGGGCGACGCCGTTCTCGAATTGATCGTCTCCCATCTCCTCATGGAAAATTACCCCCAGGCCGCCGAGGGCGAGCTGAGCAAATTGCGGGCGTCCATCGTCAACGAAAAGACCCTGGCCAGCGTGGCCCGTGACCATGATTTGGGCACTTACCTTTATCTAGGAAAAGGCGAAGAGATGGGCGCTGGCCGCGAAAAGGCGAGCCTCCTCGCCAACGCGCTCGAAGCGGTACTAGGCGCCATCTATATCGATCGTGGGTTCAAGAAGGCTTTCAAGGTCATCGGCCGCATCGCTCTCGAGCTCTTCGAGCAGGTAGGCCAAGAAGGATTCTACAAAGATTACAAAACTCAGCTTCAAGAGCAGGCGCAGATTCTTTTCAAGACCGTTCCCAAGTACAAGCTGGTGAAAGAGTCGGGTCCCGACCACGACAAGACCTTCG
>JAIOPF010000298.1 GCA_021414045.1 Deltaproteobacteria bacterium
GTCCCATCTTCGCCTTCTTCGGGCTGGACGGTTTCGGCACCAAGCGCTTCCTCGATTTCCTGGTGGTGGGCGGGGCTTTCGCCGGATCTTTTTGGATTTTTTGGAATGGCCGCGAAAAGCGGTGGCGCATCAACGAAGAGACCAGCTTTTTTTTCCTCTTTTACGTCTTCTTTTTCCTCATTCTTTTTTTGATCCCCTTCGGCTTCATTTCTTTCACGTCAAAGTACTACCGCTACCTGCTGCCCATCAGCCTCAGCCTCTCCTGCATGTTCGCTTACTTCGTGTGGCGGCTCATCCTTTTGGTCGCGAGGAATTTCCGTCCACGGGTGGCGGCATTGATCGTCGCGACGGTGCTAGCGCTCATCGTCAATAAAGACGGAACCACCTGGGGCGGCTGGGTCCTGAATTGCTCGCCGGAGGAGTACGCCGTGGCCGACTGGATCAATAAGAACACCCCGAAGGACGCCATCATCGTCGCCAACTGGTATACGGCGGACTATCTTCGCAGCCTGACGCTTCGGCGCGTCGTGATCAGCGACTATCCGCGGGTCGAGGTGCGAGTGGCCATGGAGAAATTCAAATTGAACATCCCCATCCTGCCCCGCGACCCCGAAAAGGTCGTCGAATACGGGCGAGCCCATCCCGGCGACTATTACCTCGTCACGGCCAAATGGGGACCTTGGGGAAAATACCAGGACGACCCGAATTTTGAGTTATTGCAGACTTTCGGGACGACCCCGAAGACGCAGTCGAGGATCTTCCATGTCCGCACGGACGGAGGGGCGGCGATTCCGGAAAGCCTGCCAGCGACGAATTAAGTTAATGGGTCTCGGGATTGGGTTTCACCTTCGAGGCGACCAGCTGGCCCAAGGCGAAGTTCTTCACGGGATCCGGAGCGTCGGATTTTTTCACCAACAAGTCGAGCAGGATCCTTTCGGCCTCGGTGGGTTGCCCCATCGCGGTGTAGACTCGCGCCAAGCCCAATTGGCCGCGATAACGAAAAGGGTCATCCTGCATGGCGGCCACTTCTTGATAGACGGCGAGGGCTTCGGGATATTTTTTCGCGTCTTCAAGAGATACCGCGTAGGCCAGGCGCGCGACGGTATAGAGCATGAAAGATTTCGATGCCGCGCTCTTTTGGAAAGCCTGGGCCGCCGGCTCAAACTGTTGCTGGGTCACCAAGGCGCCTCCGACCTGCAAGTCGACCACTTCCTTCAGCGGACTGGGCGGATCCTTCTTGCCCAAGTCTTCCCATGCTTTCACCGCGTCCGCGGCCGGCGCTTGCTCGGCCTTCATGTAATCGAGGGCGAGATCCTGCTTCTTTTCACTGATGAGGTAGCTGCGCACCGCGTAAGCGGAGAATCCGGCAACGGCCACCGCCAGCAGTATCCAAAATTTGCCCTGATGGAGCATGAAATAACGGGTGAGATGGTCGAAAAACCCGACGAATTCGTCGGGTTTTTTAGCCTTCTTTTTGGGGGGACTATTGTATTGCGCCACGCTAGACCTCGAATATGGAAAACGACGGGGAATGTCCGCCGTCTTAAGTTTTTTTAAAGGGTTGGGGATATAAGCTGGAAAGCTTCAAGACTTCAACCGAAGAAGCATTTCCGATCACGATGTCGAGATCTCCCCCCAACTCCCACAAGACCTGCCGGCAAATACCGCAAGGGAGAATCCGGGGATCGTTCGCGGAGACGATGGCGATGGCCTCGACGGCCGCTTCCCCTTCGCTAACCGCCTTGAAAATCGCCACGCGCTCGGCACAAACCGTCGCGCCGAAACTGCCGTTCTCGATATTGCAACCCCTGTAGACCTTGCCACCGCGGGTCAATACGGCGGCGCCTACCCGAAAGTTGGAATATGGGGCGTAGGCCCTAGCCATCCCCTCTTCCGCCTCGTGCAGCAAATCCGGGTATTTTGAATTCATCGCTTATTTTCCCGTGCTTCCGAATCCGCCTCCACCGCGCTGGGTCTCGCCCAATTCCGCGACGAATTCGATGTCGGCCCGCTCGACTTTCTGGATCACCATCTGGGCGATGCGGTCTCCCGAGCGGATCTCGAAGGGTTCCTGCCCCAGGTTGATCAAGATGACCTTCACCTCGCCTCGATAATCGTGGTCGATGGTGCCGGGAGAATTGAGGCAGGTGATGCCGTTGCGAATCGCCAAGCCAGACCGTGGCCTCACCTGGGCCTCGTAGCCCTCGGGGATTTCCATGGAAAAGCCACAGGGAACCAGGGCCCTCGCTTGAGGGGCCAGGCTCATGGGCTGGTCCAAGGCGGCGCAGAGATCCATGCCGCTGGCCCCCGAGCTCATGTAAGCCGGGGGCGAGAAGTCAGCCGCGGTTCCGACCCGCTTAATTTTTACTGGGAGGGGGCTCATCCAGTCTTCCTCCGCCTTCGTTGTCGGGACGCAGGCCAACGGCCTCTTTCAGGCTGAGGGCGATCTTGCCGTCGCGTTCCACGCGGAGACATTTCACGATGATCTCGTCTCCTTCTTGAACGACGTCGGTCACGCGATTCACCCGCTTGTCGGCGAGCTGCGAGATGTGCAGCAAGCCATCGGTGCCGGGGATGATCTCGACGAAAGCGCCGAACTCGAGGATCTTGCGAACCTTACCGCGATAGACCCGGCCTTCGATGGGCTCTTCGACGATGGCCTCGATCATGCGGCGAGCCTTGACGAGGGAAGCCTCGTTGTTGCTGAAGATCTTGATGGAACCATCGTCCTCGACGTCGATCTTGGCGCCCGTCTGCTCGACGATGCCGCGGATGACCTTGCCGCCCGGTCCGATGATGTCGCGGATCCGCTCTTTGTTGATCTGCATTTGCACGATGCGGGGCGCGTAGGGAGAGAGCTCTTGGCGTCCAGCTGTGATGGCCTTCGCCATCTCACCCAAGATATGCAGGCGGCCTTGTCGGGCTTGCTCGAGGGCTTGTTCCATCACTTGAGGCGGAAGTCCCTCGACCTTGATGTCCATTTGCAGTGCGGTGATGCCCTTGCTGGTCCCGGAGACCTTGAAATCCATGTCGCCGAGGTGATCCTCGTCGCCGAGAATGTCGGAAAGGATCAGGTACTGATCGCCTTCTTGGATCAGGCCCATCGCGATTCCCGCGACGGGGGCCGCCAGGGGCACGCCCGCGTCCATCATCGAGAGAGAAGCTCCGCAAACCGTCGCCATCGACGAGGAACCGTTCGACTCGAGGATCTCCGAGACGATACGGATCACGTAAGGGAAAGTCTCTTCGTCCGGAAGCACTTTGGTGACCGAACGCTCGGCCAAGGCCCCGTGGCCGACTTCACGGCGGCCGGGACTGCGCAGGGGCTTGGTCTCGCCGACGGAAAAAGGCGGAAAGTTATAATGCAGCATGAAGTGCTTGGTGCCCTTTTCGAGCAGGGTATCGATGATTTGGACGTCATCCGAAGTACCGAGGGTCGTCGTTACCAGGGCTTGGGTTTCGCCGCGGGTGAAGAGAGCCGAACCGTGGGCGCGGGGCAGGATTCCGATCTCGATCGTGATCGGACGAACCTCCGCGAGCCCGCGGCCGTCGATGCGCTTCTTTTCGGTCGCGATCTGATTGCGCAGAATCTCGCCTTCCAGGGCGCCGAAGACGCCGCTGATTTTCTTGTCCAAATCCTTGGGGCTGTCTTCCTTGACCAAAGCGGCCTTGAGCTCTTTCTTGACCTCTTTGAGGGCCTTGCCGCGGGCGATTTTCTCGCGGATCGAGAAGGCCTTCATAATTTTGCCGTGGGTCAATTCGCGGACTTGCTTCTCGAGGGCCTCGTCCTTCGCGACCGGGGCGATCGTACGCTTTTCGTTCTTCACCAGCTCGCGCAGCTTGTTTTGCGCCGCGATGACGGGTTGCAAGGCGTCATGGCCGGCGCTCAGGGCGGCGATCATGTCGGCCTCGGCCACTTCGCGGGCTCCGCCTTCGACCATCACGATGGCGTC
>JAIOPF010000266.1 GCA_021414045.1 Deltaproteobacteria bacterium
GAACGCTGGTGGGTGGAGGTTATTTGGAAGAGGGGGCGATGAGCTGGGTCTCTTCCTTGATGGGCTGGAGATTCCATGCAAACGGCGGCGGTTTTCTCGACCGAACCGTCGACGCTTTTCTCACCGATTGG
This sequence comes from Deltaproteobacteria bacterium, assembly GCA_021414045.1. Taxonomy (GTDB): domain Bacteria; phylum UBA10199; class UBA10199; order DSSB01; family DSSB01; genus DSSB01. The sequence goes on from JAIOPF010000266.1 coordinate 132, forward strand.
CAGATGGGGCGGATGAACTCAGCTCTCGGCAACCTAACGGGGGGTGCCCTGGATAAGTCGGAAACCGCGATTCAAGCGCTTTTGAAATCCCGACTGAACCTCGCCTTCGCAAAACCTATGGTTGGCCACCTGGCTGCCGCCGGTGTGGGCTTGGCGGCCTTGTTTCCCTCCGTGGCGGAGGCGATGACGACGCAAGGTTCCGCGCTAAATTTATCTCCATGGTATTCTTTGTTTGTCGCCACGGGCCTCTTCCTGCCGGCCTTGGGCATGGCTAAAATGAAGTTCCCGGATACCACCACGGCGAGCCCGGATTTTATGACCGGCGGCAACGGCCGCCACAATAAAGAAGCGACCTTTCTCGCCAAGTGCATCGCCAAACGGTTGAAGGAAGAGCACGGGATCGAAGTCGAATTAACCGAGCTGCAGAAGAAGGTGCATCAGGAGTTCGGGGTCGGTAACAAGGAAAACAGCCGGGGCAGCTACAACGGAAACGTGCCCAAGGAAAAGTGGCCCGAAATCATAGACAGCCTGACTTCGTATTATTCCGGAAAGAAGCAATCCGAGGCTTCGATGGAGTATGCGGGACAAGCGGTTTCGTCTAATATTTACGTGGAATTGGTCAAGCAAGCCCCCGTTGATTCGGAATTGAGAAAGACCTGGAAAGCCATGTCTCCCGAGAAACAGTCGGACTTGGCGAAAGAAATCCAACAGCCCTTGGAATCCGCAGTTCAAAATATTCTCGAGATGTATGGATACCCTTCCTTGCAGGAGGTTGAGCCCGACATGATGTTCATGGTGATGGAGGAGATCGCGGTCTGTCGGGATAAGATCTATGCCGAAAAATTGGGGCACAGCGGTGAAAAGGGGATTTATCAGGCGACTTCCAATGTCTCCGGTTGGAAAGCGGCGGGGGGATGGGCGGCCCTGGGCGTTGGGATCAAGGGGATGTTCAGCCCTGAGTCCGCGCATGCTTTGGAAAAGGGAGCGCAAGAGGCGATTTCCGGAGATGGGGCGCTGAATTTTATCCTTTCGGGTCCCGGAATCCTCGCCATCGCGGCGGGCCTTTATCTCATTTATAAGATATTTCCCAAGCCCATCCTGGAGAGGAAATACGAGGTACTTGAAGCGAACTTTAGGAAGGTCGCGGTGGAAAAGGGTGTTTCATTGAACGGGTGGCAAGCTCCTTACCGAAAGCTCGTTTTGAACCTCATTCAGGGAAGATTCCTGATTCTTCCAAACATGGAAGAGATCCATGGTCTTTTGTTGGAAAACTATCGCAAGGCACTGGGGGTAGGCATTTCCCAGTCGGAATTTTTCCAGTATTTTCTCAAACTGACCGACAAAAATGTCGTGGACTCCATGGATCAGTCGCACCGGTCGGGATATATCCGAGGCATCCTTTATAATTTTCAAAACTACTTGCCGTCCTTCCAGGGGCACCCTTGGGCCTTCGAAAAAATCAGCGATACTTTGCAGCAGATTTTTCTCCATTTTAAGGACCGAGCTTCGGTGCCTGAATTTCAGGAGGTGGCCATGGCTTTGGTTTCTCCGCAAGTTCTGGCTGCTTTCGATGGAAATGCGGAGCAGATCCGTTCTTTCGCGGAGGCGGTGCGAAATTTTACGACTAGAGATTTCGGATTGATCAATCTTCAGCAGATACTTCCCGCTCTACGTCGTTTTGGAGTTGAAGCGGGCCGGTTAGCGGAGGTGTTCTTGGGAATCAAGCAGACCCGAAGTTTGAATAATGCAGCTCCCGGACTGAGGGAATTATTGGCGCATTCGTCCGACTTCAATGCGGTGGCCGACAATGAATTGGTTTTTTTCATCCTACCCAACTCGACATATGAGCATTTGCAGCAATCTCCCGGGCTATGGAATTATTTGGTAGGAATGGATAAAAATCAAGCGTTCAAGACCTGGAATGACATGGCCCCTAACGAACGGCTGGCTAATCGACTCTTCGGTGTTTCCGGTGAACAACTCAAGACTATTGGCAACGTGGTTCAGGTGCCGAGGGCGGATGCCAGGAACATGTCCCATAGTAGGACTTATCATTTCTTCTTGACGAAGCCTTCGAATCGGCCATTTTTTGAGAGGTTTTTCCACCAATTCGTCCTTGGCGATCATTGGGTTCGGCTTGCTCTTGGGGAAATCATGGGTGGTCGTGCTAAATTCCATTTCATGGAGATGATTCCCGCGCTTCCCAATTCAATCTTTAGTATCGACGCTCCGGTGACAGCGACATTTTTTGATATTGTGGAAATTTTAAAGAAGGACCGGAGCCGTACTAGCTACCAGGTGGGAGACCAATTAGTTCCGGTGGAGGACTTAGCCGCTCTATGGGAATTAGAGGACCCCGAATATGCCCCCCCAGCTTCGATACGATTTTTAAGTTTGCCGGAAAAGCTCGCTCAGGCCTCGGCGCAGGGTGGTCCCCTCATCCAAGAGCTCTTCCAGGACGCGCACATCAAATTTTCCGGGAAAGGTATTCAGATCACTTTGGCGAAACCGCTGACGACATCTCAACGAGAGGAAGTGTTAAAGGAAATCCATGCGCAGGAATCCGTTTTGAAAGGCTTGTTTTGGGAGATTCAATTTCAGCCCAAGCCGCCCATGGTGGAAACGATGGACACTATTCCCGATGGCGTTGTCAACATCAAGGATCTCGCCGAATTTACCCATGCGAAGGGATTTACCTTGAAAATCCAAGAACCTTAGAAATTCCAAAAATCGGCAGCTCGAAGATTGACACTACACGTATGGTCATTTATGGTCGAATTTCCTATGGCCCTACGTAAAAAAGTCAGTACCACGGTCTATATTACAGAAGAGCAGAACGAGAAACTCAAGGCGCTCAACGACAAGACCAAGGTCCCCATCGCCGAATACATCCGACAAGGCATCGACATGATCCTCGAGAAGCACAAGGCCGAGCTTCCGGGGGAGCAACTCGGGCTTTACGACCGGACCGAACGCAGCTAGAGAGAGCCCACCATGTCCGAAGCCCCCGATCCGAAGCTAAAGAATATCCGTAATTTCTCGATCATCGCCCATATCGACCACGGCAAATCCACGCTGGCCGACCGCCTGCTCGAATTTACCGGGGCCCTGAGTTCCCGCGAGATGCAGGATCAGTTTCTGGATAAGCTCGAGCTGGAGCGTGAGCGCGGCATCACCATCAAGGCGCAAAGCGTGCGCCTCAATTACAAAGCCAAGGACGGCCAAACCTACATTTTGAATCTGATCGACACCCCGGGCCACGTTGATTTCCATTACGAGGTCTCGCGTTCCCTGGCCGCCTGTGAAGGCGCCATCCTCGTCGTCGATGCCTCTCAGGGCATCCAGGCCCAGACTTTGGCCAACGTGTATGTCGCCATCGACAACAACCTTGAGATCTTTCCGGTCCTCAACAAGATCGATCTTCCCGCCGCCGATCCCGCGCGGGTGAAAAAAGAAATCGAGGACGTGATCGGGCTCGACACGACCTACGCGGTCGAAGCCAGCGCGAAGTCCGGAATCGGGATCCAGGATATCCTCGAGCACGTCGTCACGGTTTTTCCGCCGCCCAAGGGCAACCAGGCGAACCCGCTCCAGGCCTTGATCTTCGACTCTTGGTTCGACGCCTACCAGGGCGTCGTCGTCCTGATGCGGGTGATGGAAGGGCAGGTCAAGAAGGGCGACGAGATCCTGCTCATGGCCGCCGGAAAGAAGTACGTCGTCGATCAATTGGGTGTCTTCACGCCTCACGGTGTCGAAGTGAGTTTTCTTGGCGCGGGAGAGGTGGGATTTTTCACCGGCGCCATTAAGGACATCCACGACATCAAGATCGGCGACACCGTGACCTCCGCGGCGAGGCCCGCTGAGAAGGCCTTGGCGGGTTTCAAGGAAGTGAAGCCCATGGTCTTC
>JAIOPF010000267.1 GCA_021414045.1 Deltaproteobacteria bacterium
GGCGGGCAGCCGGGGACGTAGACATCGACCGGAATGATCTTGTCGACACCCTTCACCACCGAATAGGCCAGCTGAAAAAGCCCGCCGCAATTGGCGCAACTTCCCATCGAGATCACGTACTTAGGCTCGGGCATCTGCTCATAAAGGATCTTGGTACGCAGGGCCATCTTATAGGTCAAAGTGCCCGCGACGATCATGAGATCGGATTGGCGAGGCGTCGCGCGAAACACCGCCCCAAAACGGTCGAGGTCGGAACGCGGGCCGCCAGTCTGCATCAACTCGATGCCGCAGCAGGCGAGGCCGAAGAGTAGATACCAAACCGAGGAAGCGCGCGCCCAATTGAGGACGTCGTCGACCTTGGTGGTCACGATATTGTCGGGCAGTTGCCCTTTGAGAGTTGGAAACATTTGAAATTACTCCGTCTTGCCGCGGATCAGGGTTGCCGACTCGGGCGTCGCCTTCGCCAAACGCGCGTCGGGCACCACGTTTTTAAACCATCTTAAGTCGCCCTTAATCCAAACGTAGAGAAGTCCGACAAATAGAATCAAGGCGAAAATCAGGATTTCGAGGAAGGCCGTCATGCCTTTCCCTTGGGCGATCCAGTCTTTGAAAATCGTGGCGACGGGATAGACGAAGGCGATCTCGACGCTGAAAATGACAAAGGTGATGGCGACGAGATAATAGCGGAGGTTGTAATTGATCCAAGCGCTCTCGATGGGAATCTCGCCGCACTCGTAGATCATTTCTTTTTCGGGCGTCGGAAAGGAGGGGCGGAGCATGCGGCTGACGAGCAAACTCACGCCGACAAAACCCGCGCCGACAAGGATAAAGACGAGGACATTCGCAAAGTTAAATATCATAGCCAAATCACCCGCAAAAAGGCGCCGGAGCTATAAGATAGCCCTCAAGACCCGTCAAGAAAATATGGGGAAAAGGGATAGGAAGGAAGAGGCCCGGGAGAGAAGGCAATAAAGACTAGTTCAACTTGCCCTTCACGAACTTTTCGATCTCGAGCATGTTGTCATTGTACAAGCCTTGGAATTGCAAGGCCACGCCACGCCGATCGTCACTTTCGCTGCGCAAGATTTCAGCGCACATTTTGACTGGGGTTTTACGGTTGGGCAGGTGGATAGCGACGTCCAGTTTATGTTGGTCGTTCAACTTATCCGGATCGATGACGAGAAACATCCCTCCACAGCTAATGTTGGAGCTGGTGGTCTGAACCGTCTCACTGCCCAGCTCAAGATCCACCGGCAATTCCGCATCCACCCTGCGAAAAATTCTTTTCTCGATGTAATTCACGATACCCTCGAACAAGCTACACCCTCATTCTAAACTCCCCAACCGGCGCGGCGCTAGTGGCATCCAGAGAAAAACTCCTCGAAAATGAGCTTTTAACGGCGACCACCGCGACCGCGACGGGGGATTTTCTATCTCGCGCCTGGAAAAGAACCGGAACCCACGCCTTTGCCCTTAGTGAATTATCCACAAGTCTGTCAACATCTATAAATAACGCCGCGCGTCGGCGTAGAGCCTGTACGAACATTGACTAAGTGCGTTAGATCATTCGGCTTTTGAAATGATTGAATTTTCAGATTTGGTGCGGCGTGGCGCCCACCTGCCCATAAAATCAGCGCATGGGCTTCCTTGACATTGGGAAAGCGGAACCCGGATAATCGCGGAACATGCAAGACTACGTCTCGATCACTCGATTACAAGATTACGTGGGCAGAAAGGTGGAGATCATCGCCTTCGAAATTTCCTACATGGGAACTCTCACCCACGTGGACTACGACAGCGGCACCTTGAAAATCGTGGACGGAGAAGACTTCGCGATCTTGGAAATCGAAAGAGTCGAATCTTTCAGCTTGATCGAATAAGCGGCTATCCGCCGCCAGCCTATTGCAGTCCGATATTCGTGATTTGAATGTCGCGCTTCCGGGTGAAATCCGAAACCTTGATGAAGACCGCATCCTCCTCGCGATGCGAGGACTTGATGTCCGAGATGAAGCTTTTCGCGACATTGGTGATCGCGACCTTCGAGCCGTTGCCCTGTTGCGTGACCTTCACGGCAAGGCGGTAATAAGCGGAAACGGTCCCGTAATCCGGCTCTCCGAAAACCAAAACGTAATGAGAGTCGGCGGTGGTCGGCTGCCAGTAGGTCTCGAGCGTGAAATTTTTGTCATCGACTTCCTTGAGGGAATATCCACGGAAAGCGAGAGATTCTTTAGCCGCGCGAAACGCTTCAGCGGGAGGAACGGCGAAATACTTCACGACCGGTTCGGCTTCTTGGACCGTTCCGTAGAGAGCCGGTTTACTGCAGGCCAAGAGACACAAGCCTATCGGTAACAGCATGGCGATGCGCAAAGCTTTAAT
>JAIOPF010000268.1 GCA_021414045.1 Deltaproteobacteria bacterium
AGCTTCAGCTCAACGTGCCCTTATAGGCCCTTCAACTGTCCGGCAATCCGTTCCAGTTCGTCGCGGATGACCGGTGCGCCCAGCAAGAACAAATCGTTGTGGCCCGCATCCTCCACCTCCGCGAGCCGCGCTTGGTCGCCCCAAAATTCTTTCAAATCGCGCGCCATTTGAATCGGCACCAACTCATCCTCGTCCCCATGGATCAAGGTGACGGGCGCGCTGACCCGAGGCCAAAGTGGCTTCGTCTCGAAACGCGCGTCCTCAAAATAAAAATCCGGGGTCATGGGATACAGCGCTTGCCCCACTTGCACCATCGAGGTGAGAGCCGACATGAGGAGCAATTGGGCGACCTGGCGATTCGCCGCCAAGTGAATGGCCACCGGCGTTCCTAGGGACCAGCCAGCGGAGACCACCGGCAAGTTTGGAAAAATCTCGCGAGTGACTTGGTCGTAGGCGTCCAGGGAACCTTGATAAAAGGCCGCTTCACCGGGTTTTCCGGGGTGATGGCCGAAGCCCGGGAATTCCACGAGCACGGTGAGCCAGGCCTCGCGGCGAAAGAATGGCAGCACATAGTCCAGATCCTCGACCAACTCCGCGTTCCCGTGAAAATAAAGCACGACGGCCTTCGCCTGGTTGGCGTCGATGGCATCGTCGACCAACAGGTAGATAGTGCGGCCTTCGGCCATGGAAACGCGGATCGGCGTGCCGAAACTGGGAGGTTCGGGATGCCGGTCGGCGCCTGGGAAGATAATATTCATCAAAATACCTCGGTTGATAGATCGATTGATTTTGCGCCTTCGCTCTGTAAAGATCAAAATGCTTTTTAGGAAACCCCATGGAAAAATCAAAATCCGACAAAGACCCCCAAGGCGATATCTTGATCGGACACGGGGCTTTCGGCGTCGATTACGTACCCAAAAAGCGCCGCGCCCAAGTTGTCGCCGGACGGGTTTACGGCGGGAAGATCGCCGAATTATCTCCCGGAAAGGCCAAGGCCATCCCGCTTGACCGTTTCACCATCGCCTTGTTTCGTGTCGATGACGAGTTCTATGCGATCAAAGACGCTTGTCCCCATGCCGAATTCCCGCTTTCCAGGTCGTCGCTGGTCTCGCGCTACACCGTGATGTGCGCTTCCCATAATTGGCACTTCGACATCCGCGACGGCCATTGCGTGAAGATCGGACACTGCGGCCATGCCGCCCCGGACCTGACCGTGCGGACCTTTCCGGTGGAGATCGCGGGCGAGGAGATTTGGATCGTGGTCGAGCGGAAGCCGGTTTCGCGGGATCGAGAACAGGAATGAATTTGGAGCGCCTATTTTCTTTGGTTCTGGCGGTTTTGCAGCTCGTCGCGGCATGGACGATAGGCCGAGGGGAGATGTTGATCCTCGCGGTCGGCTTTGACTTTTTTCTGCTCGCGGCGATCTGGTTTCCGGAATCCATGGGAGAATATCTTGGGGGCCGGATGACCTCGAAATCGCCCGCATTCATGGTACGTATCGGGGCATGGATTTTCCTCATCGCTTTAAGCGTCTTGTCGGTTCTGAGCCTAAGGAGGGCCCATTGGTGACACCGGAAGCCTTGGCCGTTCACCTGGAGATTGTGGCGAATAGCTATCGCGACTGGATGGGAGTCGACCTGGTATCTCCCCGTTCCTCCGCGACCAAACTTGTGTCTGATTTGCGGGATGCCCCTTTCGCCCTGGTATCCCACGGCGTCGAGGCTGACCCCGTGCTCAATTATGGCAATGGCAAGGCCCTAGAGCTCTGGGAGATGACTTGGGAGGAATTGACGAAGACCCCTTCGCGCCTGACCGCCGAGGCGCCCAACCGGGAAGAGCGTGCGCGCTTGCTGGACGAAGTCACTCGCCACGGTTTCATCCGAAATTATTCCGGGATTCGCGTCTCGAAAAGCGGCCGTCGTTTCCGCATCGAGGGAGCCACCGTTTGGAATCTCCTCGACGCACAGGGTGGATATTGCGGCCAAGCCGCGGCTTTCTCCAGATGGGTCTATCTTTGAACGATCCCCTGAAATTTTATTTCGAGCCCACGGCTTATTTCGCCGCCTTGCGCGAGGAAATAACCTCGGCCAAGGTGAGTCTCGACGTCGAGATGTATATCTTCGCTTCCGACGCGGTAGGGTGGGGTTTCGCCGAGCAACTCGCGCGCAAGGCGCAAGAGGGAGTCCAGGTTCGCGTGCTCTACGACAGCGTGGGCAGTCAAGGTGCCGGCGAGCAGCTTTGGTTTTTGATGGAAGAAAACGGGGTTCGGCTCAAGGAATTCAACCCGACCTTTCCCTTGCCTAGGAACCTGCGCAGGCGCAACCATCGGAAGGTGGTGATCGTCGATGGTCGGGTGGGATTTCTGGGGGGATTCAACTTCATGGACGTGAATTGGAGGGATACCGGAGTGCGTATCGAGGACGCCGCGCTGCTGGAGGAACTCCAGGCCCAGTTCGAGATTTCCTGGGAAAAGCTGCTCTACCGGATGCGTGACCTCGCTAGAAGAAAATGGAAAAAACCTCGCTGGCGGGACCTTGGACCGCATCTCGTTCCGAGTTACGGGTCGCGCCGTTTTAGCCTGATTCGACAGGAGTATTTGGCCGCCATTCTGCACGCGCGGGAGCGCATCGACATCACCAACGCCTACTTCATCCCGGACCTTGGGATCTTGCGGGCGCTGCGCAAGGCGGCCCGCCGTGGGAAGCAGGTCAGAATCCTGACCGCCGGCATCACCGACGTCAACATCGCGCGTTGGGCCTCGCAGGCCATCTATACGAAACTGCTGCGCGCCGGCGTCCGCATCTTCGAATTCCAACCGAGAATCCTTCATGCGAAGAGCGCGGCCATCGACGGTAGATGGTTCACCGTCGGGACCGCCAATATCGACCACTTGAGTTTCTTTCATAACCTCGAGGTGAATCTCTTCGGGACCGATGTCGAGGCCGCAGCTGAGTTGTCCGAACAATTCGAGCTCGATCTCAAGGACGCGCGGGAAATCCGTGCGGACGAATGGAAGCGAAGGCCCCGATGGTACCGTTTGAGGGAAAGATTTTTCTATTATTTCCGCGCTTGGCTTTGAGGTTTCTAGCTTTCCAGGGCGATTTCGACGCGCAGCCCGCCTTCTTTCCGCGCGGAAAAATTCAGTCCCAAGCCGCAGATCTCGGCGAGTGTATGGCAGAGATTCAGACCCACCCATTCCGTTTCGAGGACGCTTTCCGCGCGGTTCATCGCTTCCACCATCCATTTGGGAATGGGCAAGCCTCCGTCCTCGACGAAGAGAATCAGTCCGAGGTTGGAGATGGTGAGGCCGACCCGGCAATTCGCGCCCGAGGGAGCGTGGCGTTGGACGTTTCGCACCAGGTTATCCACGAGGCGGAAAAGGAGCTTTGGATCGTTTCGGATTTCAAAGGAGCCCACCTTTGGGATCTCCATGCGCAGAGGCCGGCCCAGGGATTTTTCCCAGGCGGGTATTTGCTGCATGAGCCATTCCTTGAGGTCGAAATCCATCGGGCGGTAGGCTCCCACGGCACCCGAGTCCTCGCCGACCTGCAGCACCGTACTGACCGTCTCGGTCATGCGCTGGACTTCCTCGAGCGAGCTCCGGAGGACGCGTTCGTAGTCTTCGGTGCTCGACTTCGGCTTAAGCAGGACGGTTTCGGCCTCGCCGCGGAGGATAGTCAGCGGCGTGCGCAGCTCGTGGGCGACGTAGCGGCTCATCTTGCGCAGTTGCAACACCGAGGAACGAGTCCTTTGGGTGAGGCGATTGACGCCCGCGACGATCTCGTCGAGATAACGCCCGCCGCCGGCCGGGGATTCGAGGGGTTTCCAAGCCTCGATACGCCGAGGATCCATTCCCTCGAGATGAGCCGCGATCTCGGTGACCGGGCGCAGCATGCGGCGAGCGAGGAATCGCGAGACCCAGAGGGAAATGCCGAACAAGGCCAGAAGCAGGATCAATCCCTGCCACCATAGGGTTTCGAAGATCTCCCAATAGCGCGGCAAGGGAATGGCGACCTGCAGATAGAAGAGGCGCTTTTTCTTTCCAGTCTCGTAGTTCATCACGAGGGTCTCGTATTGCTGGTTGCGTCCCGACATGGTGAGGAATTGCGGTCGCGAGATCTCTCGAGTCAGGGTATCGGGAAGCTGGTCGTAATTCATTCCCACCGTGGTGAAGACCAGCTTTTTGTTCTGGTCGAAGACCCGGATGATCTTGTCGGCCCGCTCCATCGGCAGGGCGTCCTCGATGAAATGATTGAGTTCGCTGAAATCCTCGAGTTCGGAGACGTCGGAGATGCCCAGGGAGACCAGGCTGGCGACCGCGGATTGGAGCTGTTGGCGGATCGACTCGCGGTGGCTGCGGATCAGCAAGCTGCCGAACAGGAAGGCGGTGGTGATGGCGCTAAAGGCGGCCATCGCCCACATGGCCAACGTGATGCGGGATTGCAGGCTCGCTTTCACTTAAGGTTCTCCCAACCAATAGCCGACGCCTCGTCGGCTCTGGATGAGTGCCTTTCCGCCGCGATCGACCTTGGCGCGGAGATTGGCCACGGTGACCTCCAGGACGTTGCTCTCGGGAAAATGGTTCAGGTCCCAGACTTGATCGAGGAGCATGGCTTTCGAAAAAATTTGCCCGGGAGATTTCGCCAGCAAGCAGAGCAAGCGGAATTCCTTGCCGGTCAATTCGATGTTCTTTTCGCCG